>NZ_JBACFR010000192.1:0-6244 GCF_056262345.1 Homoserinimonas sp. | reverse complement strand
CGCCCGAAACATCATCAATTTTGCACAAATGCCTAACGCATTCGGCGCGGGGTGCCGATAGCTGAGGAAGAGCAGGGATCGCTCACCTCGCAAGGCCATGGATCGGCCGACGTCGAATTCCATGAAACGGGATGCTTGTGTTCGATTCGGTGACCTCACTCGCCCTGGGCAGTGCCCTCGATGGGCTATCGCTGCGCCAGCGCACGATTGCCAACAACATCGCCAATGTGAATACGCCTGACTACAAGGCCAAGCGCGTGCTTTTCGAAGCAGCCCTCGCCGACTCAGTTCGCAGCGGCAATGGAGCCACGACCGCGACAACAGCAGACTCTCTTGAGCCGACGCAGCTCAACGGCAACAACGTCAACCTCGACACCGAGACGCTTTCGAACATCGACACCGTGCTGCGGTACCAGTTCGCCGCCCGCGCGGTTGAGGGCCAGTTCACGAGCCTTCGCTCGGCAATGCGCACCAGTTAGGCGGAGAAACGACCATGACATTCGACGCAATCGGCATCGCCGGCACAGCGCTCACCGTTCACCGCAAGTGGCTCGACGCCGTTTCGGACAACCTGGCCAACGTCAACACGGCCGCATCGACCGACGGCGAAGCGTTCCGCGCCCGTTACGTGGTCGCCCAGGCGGGCGAAGGCACCACGGGCGTCTATGTGCAGGGTGCGGCCTACGGCGATGCCGAAGGCCGCCTCGTCTACGAACCGGAGCATCCGCTCGCCGACGAAGCCGGCTATGTGCGCTACCCCGACATCGACCTCGCGAGCCAGATGGGACAACTCATCATGGCCCAGCGGGGATACCAGGCAAACGCTGCGGTCGTCGACCGGGCGAAGGAAAGCTACCAGGCTGCAATTCAGATCGGCAGGTCGTAATGTCCATCCCCAGCATCGGCGCACTCTCGGGCATCAACCCCGCTGCCGCGCTCACCGACGGCCTCGACCTGCAGGCAGCGACCGCAGCCAGCAATGCCCCGAGCGCCAGCAACTTTCAGGCGACGCTCGGCGGTGTCGTCGATGACCTGCGCTCGTTGCAGTCCACCTCGAACGAGTTGGCCATCAAGGCCGTGAGCGGCGACCTCGCCGACATTCACGACGCCACCATTGCATCCACCCGCGCTCAGGTAACGCTTGAACTCGTCGCCGCTGTTCGCAACAAGGGCGTTGACGCGTTCAACGAGATCATGAGGATGCAGGCCTGATGCCCGCCCAGATCACGTCGGCCTTTGGCCGTCTCGTCGCGGCCATCCGTGAGTTCACGATTGCGCAGCGCACGATCGCGCTCATCGGAGTCGCCGTGCTCGTGCTGGGTATCGCCGGCCTCGGGGTGTGGCTCAGCAAGCCCGCATATACGCCCCTCTTCACGGGCCTGTCGGCATCGGATGCGAGTGCTGTCGTGGAGCAGCTTCGCGCCGGGAGCGTCGAGTATCAGCTCACAGATGGTGGATCCACGATTCTCGTGCCAGAGGGCAACGTCTACGAGCAGCGCCTCGCGGCGGCAGCGGCGGGCCTGCCCTCCGCCAGCACGGGCGGCTACTCCCTGCTCGATGACATGGGCGTGACCAGCTCTGAATTTCAGCAGTCGGTGACCTATAAGCGCGCACTTGAGGGCGAGCTCGCCTCCACAATTGGCGCGCTCAAGGGCGTGCGCACGGCGTCTGTTCGCCTCGCCATCCCAGAAGAGACCGTGTTCGTGTCGCAGACGCAGAGCCCCACCGCTTCGGTCTTTGTCGAAACGGATCGGGGCGTGAGCCTCAGCAATGAACAGGTTCAGGCCATCGTTCATCTCACCTCGGCATCGATCGAGGGAATGAAGTCGACGGATGTCGCCGTGATCGACGCCGAGGGCACCGTGCTTTCTGCCGTGGGCGCCGGGGCGACCGGCAGTGCAGATAAGCAGGCCAGCGACTACGAACAGCGCGTTCAGGGTGCCGTGCAGGCCATGCTCGATAAGGTTGTCGGCCCCGGTAACGCCAGCGTGGTTGTGGCCGCCGACATGAGCTACGAGTCGGCAGAGCGCCTCGAAGAGACGTACACCGCCCCGCTCGACAACCCCGTGATCAACGAGTCGACCGACACCGAGAACTACACCTCCGGCGCTGCTGGCGGAGTTGTCGGCGGTGTGCTCGGCCCCGACAACATCGCGGTTCCCGGCGCCGCCGACTCCGGTCTCTTCTCTTCCGAGTCGACCACCCGCAACAACGCCATCAACAAGGTCACCGAATCCCGGGTCATCCCGGCGGGCGCAGTGACCCGTCAGACGGTCTCCGTGGCCGTCAATGAAGAAGCCATCGCGGGGCTGAGCGTTCCCTCGATTCGTGAGCTCGTTGCCGCGGCGGCGGGCATCAACGACGAGCGAGGCGACTCCGTGGCCGTCGAAGTCATGGCGTTCAACGCGACAGGCGCAATAGCGGCATCCGAGGCGCTCGCCGCAGCAGAGGCGGCGGCGACCCAGGATCGCATCATGCAGCTTGCGACCGTTGCCGTAATCGTTGCCGGAATCGTTCTGCCGATCGTGATCGGCCTCGTCATGATGGCCCGGCGTCGCCAGGCCGCGAGGGAGGCTGGCGAACTCGCCAAGCTCTCGGACATCCTCGACGCCCCCACTGTTCCCATGCAGATCAACGCGTCCGCCCCGCCCATCGAGTTGCTCGCTGGCGACCTGCCCATCCCCGTCGTCGCAGACGCGGAGCGGCAGAAGGCCGAGATCGAGGCCCTCGCCATGCGCGACCCGCAGAAGACCGCTGAGTTCTTGCGCGGCCTGATGGATGACGTAAGGCCGACCCGATGACCGATACCGCAGTAGAAGGCCTGACCGGCACCCAAAAGGTGGCGGTTGTGCTGATGAACCTGGATAGCGCGAAGGCCGCAGAGGTCCTCAAGCAGTTCACCGACTCGGAGGCGGAGGAGATCGTCGCCGAGATCGTTCGGCTCAAGAAGGTCGACTCGATTGTCGCCGAGCGGGCGATCGGCGAGTTCCACGCCCTGACGGTGCGCGGCGGCGGAATCAACGCTCGCGGCGGACGCGACATCGCGGTGGGACTGCTCGAAGCATCCTTCGGAGCCGAACGCGCCGCGGGGCTCATGAGCCGCGTCGCCTCGTCGATGGCCGGCAAGGCATTCGAATTTCTCGAGGCCGTCGATGCGAGCCAGGTTGTCACCCTGCTCGATGGTGAGCTGCCGCAGACGGTTGCCCTCGTGCTTGCGCACCTGCGGCCGGAGCAGGCCTCCATGATTCTCACGGGCCTCGACGACAACAAGCGCACCGAGGTCGCCCACTGCATTGCCATGATGGGCAGCGCTGCACCCGAGGCCGTTCGCGTCGTGGCAGACACCCTCAAGGTGAGGGCTGGCGCCGTCGTATCGACCCGCGACTCCGTGGAGATCGTCGGAGGAGTACAGCCTCTCGTCGACATCATCAACCGCTCAAGCGTTGCCACCGAGCGCGAACTGCTCGAGGCGCTCGACGAGCGCGACCCCGATCTCGCAGAAGAGGTTCGCTCGCGCATGCTCACCTTCGCGGACATCGTCAAGCTCGAGCGCAAGGACGTGCAGCACGTGCTGCGCGGTATCGACGCGGCTGTTCTGGCAATTGCCATGAAGGGCAGCCCAGACAACGTGATCGAGGTCATTAGGGGAAACCTTTCCGAGCGCAACCGCGAGATTCTCGACGACGAGATCTCGGCGCTGGGCCCCGTGCGGCTCTCGCAGGTCGAAGAGGCGCGATCCGAGATTGTGCGTGCGATCCGCGACCTCGAATCGCAGGGTGCCATCACGGTTCAGCGCACAGAGGAGGAAGAGCTTGTCTACTAGAACCCAGTTCTCCCTCGTGAACTTTCCCGACCTGGGCGGATCCAACGCCGAGGCCGCTGAGGAGCAGGCACGCACCCGCGGCCACGCTGCGGGGTATGCCGCAGGGCTTCGTGCCGCCGAGGTTGCCCTCGACCGGGAGCGCCGGGCCGAGGCCGCCGAGCGCGCGGCGATAGCCGCGCTGGCTCAGGAGCGCAACGAATCCCATATCGCGCTCCTTCGTGCCGCGATCGCCGCCGTCAACGCTCGGACAGCACCCGTGCTCGACGAGGCACACCAGCTCATCGCGACGGGTGCGATCGATCTCGCAGAGTCGATCATCGGCATCGAACTCAGCGATGCTCCGCGTTCAGCGCGAGCCGCCGTCACGAGGGCGCTCCGCGATGTGGACCCCACCACGATTCTTGTTCTGCGGATGCACCCCAGCACGCTTGCCGCGCCCGAAGACGACTGCATCGTTGACGGCATCACCTACTCCGCCGACGCGACCGTGGCCCCCGGGGATGCCATTGCTGATTTCGCCGAGGGGTACCTCGACGCTCGCATCTCCTCCGCAATCTCCCGCGCACGCACCGCGCTGATTGAGGGAACCGCAAACTAATGACAACGACCGCAGCGCAGACACCGGCATCGGCGGCTCGCCGTCGTGCCGACGCGCGGCTCTCCGACGCTCTGAGGGCAGCCCGCCCGCAGCGGGTCGGCCAAGTCTCGTCTGTCGTTGGACTCGGCCTCGACATCGTGGGAGTCGAGTGCGCTGTCGGCGAGCTCATCAGCGTGGGAGACGGCGCCTCTGTCGACGTCGAAGTCATCGCAACCACCCGCGACGGCGTGCGATGCATGCCCCTCGGACGCATGAACGGCATCGTTCCTGGAGCCCCCGCCCGCCCGCACGGCCGCCCCATCCTCGTCCCCACGGGGACCGGCCTCCTCGGGCGCGTGCTCGACGGACTCGGCCGCCCGATCGACGGCAAGGGCCCCCTCGCGACCGACGGCTGGGTTCCCCTCGACCATGAGACCCCCGCGGCTCTCGATCGCGCCAGAATCGACACCCCGCTCGCGCTCGGCGTTCGAGTGCTCGACACCCTCACCACGGTGGGCCGGGGTCAGCGCCTCGGGCTATTCGCCGGGTCGGGCGTGGGCAAATCCTCGCTGCTCTCCATGATCGCGAGAGGCACCGAGGCCGAAGTCTCTGTGATCGCGCTGGTCGGAGAGCGCGGGCGCGAAGTACGCGAATTTCTCGAAGACGACCTGGGGCCAGAGGGTCTCGCTCGCTCGATCGTGGTCGTATCCACCTCGGACGAGCCGGCCCTCATGCGGCTGCGCGCAGCCTTTGTGGCCACCCGCATCGCCGAGTCGTTTCGTGATGGCGGCAGCGACGTCACTCTCATGATGGACTCCCTTACTCGCGTGGCCATGGCGCAGCGCGAGATCGGACTCTCGGTCGGCGAGCCGCCCGCAACTCGCGGCTACCCGCCATCCACGTTCTCTCTGCTCGCGCAGCTCCTGGAGCGTGCCGGAACCGCGGAACGCGGGTCGGTGACGGGGCTCTACACCGTGCTCGTCGACGGCGATGACCACAATGAACCCATCGCCGACTCGGCCAGAAGCATTCTCGACGGGCACGTCGTGCTCGATCGCAAGCTCGCCATCACCGGCCATTTTCCCTCCGTGGATGCCCTCGGCTCGGTGAGTCGCGTGGCCAGCAGAGTGAACCCCGCCGAGCGCACCCGCCTCGCGACATCGCTGCGACGCGTGCTGGCAGCCAGAGCATCCGCACAAGACCTTCTCGACGTTGGCGCCTATCAGCGGGGCAGCAACCCCCTTGTGGATGCCGCGGTCGACAACGAGGCAGCGATCGCCGCATTTCTGCAGCAGGGCATGGATCAGAGGTGCGGTGCCGAGGATTCGTGGCGTGCACTCTCCGAACTCGTTCGGCAGTTGGGGGTCGCAGCATGAGTCGCGAATTTTCCCTTGCCGGTCTGCTCAGGCTCCGGCACCTGCAGCAGGAGCTCGCCGCGGGCGAACTCTCGTCTGCGCGCGGACGCCTCGACGAGAACTCGGTGAGTCAGGAGCGCGCACGCATCGCGCTGGGCGGGATTCCGACCGATGTCACAAGCACAGCGACTCTCTATGCCATGGCGGCCGGCAGGGCCTCGTTGCGCAGCGCGCTCTCTGATCTCACCTCGCTCGAAAGCGAGCTGCGGTCGCAAGCCTCTGCGGCCAGCGAGGAATTCTCTCGGGCACGGGCAGCAGCGCTCAGCCTCGAAAAGCTCGAAATCAAGCACGACCAGAAGGTGGCGGCAGAAGACCTGGTCGCCGAGCAGGCGCTGCTTGACGAGCTCGCATCGACCACCTGGCACCGCGACAAGCACGAAACAGAAGGGACAACGCTATGAGCATGCTCACCATGCCAACGGCGGCCCC
>NZ_JBACFR010000191.1:0-1842 GCF_056262345.1 Homoserinimonas sp. | reverse complement strand
CCGAGATGTTGCCCGCGGCATCCTTTGCCCGAACGATGTAGGTGTATGACGTACCCGGCGTGAGTCGAGTATCTGTGAAAGTCAGGGTGGGGGAGGCGACCGTAGCGAGGAGGGTGGTGCCGCGGTAAACGAGGTACTCCTTCACCGCCACGTTGTCTGTCGAGGCCTTCCAGTTGAGCGCTATCGGGGTGGCAGTGGTCGCTGTCGCAGCGAGGGACGTCGGAGCGGTCGGCTTGATGGTGTCCGCGGCGCTGACGAAGGTCTGCGTCACTGACGACGCCGCCGAACTGGTCCAGGTGGCGTGCGCGAGTGCTGTCGTGAGCGTCGCGGTGACCGAGGCGTTGGCCGGGATGCCCGTCGCGCTCGCCAGCGTTGTCCTGATGCAATAGAACTGGGAGGCTCCCGCCGCAAGGGAGCCCGTGAGAACAGGAAAAGACGCCCAGGTTCCGGAGACCGGAGATACCGGGGTCGTGCAGCCCGCGACCGCCGTTGACTTCCAGAGCGCGACAGCCACCGCCTTGGCGAGGGGATCGGAGCCCGTGCGGGTGAGCGTCGTTGTGTACGTCGCCCCGAGGGTCCCGCTGTTGGAGATTGTGACGTTGCCGGTCTTCTCAGTGACCGTGGCAGTGTAGGAGACGGTGGGTGCTGCTCCGAAAACGCTCGCGGCCTTGATCGAGCCGGATGTCACGGTCAGCAGTTCCTGCTCGGCGGTGTCCGAGAGGACCGCGTATGTCCCGGCTGCGCTTGCGGTCGAGAGGAGCGTCGCAACGACCACAATGACAGCTGCAAGCAGCGAGGCCATCCCTTTCGTGCTCCGCGATCGCCGAACACCGGAGGAACGACCGGGGGCAGGAGTCGGCATATCTACTGTCTCGTGAGGGATGCCTTCATCCTATGGTTCCCGTCGAGAGAGAGTGGAACTTGGTAACCCGGACGAGCGCCTGGGATCAGTGGTCGAGCGCTCGACCCGCCCGAACGATCTCCTCGATGCGCGCCGGTGCAGTCTCATCCTGCAGACTCGTCACGTCACCGAGCGGGCGGGCATCCGAGATGTCACCGAGCAGCCGGCGCATGATCTTGCCCGACCGCGTCTTCGGCAGGTCAGGCACGAGGATGACATCCCGCGGCTTCGCGATCGGCCCGATCTGAGAGGAGACATGGGCGCGAAGCACCGCGGCAAGCTCGTCGCGCAGGCCGAGCCAATAGGCGGGGTCGTCGGCGTTGTCGCCGGAGGAACGTTCCGCAGGAATGACGTACGCCGCAATGGCCTGCCCGGTGAGAGCATCCGTCACCCCGACCACTCCCGCTTCACCGACCGCGGGATGCGCGACCAGCGACGACTCGATCTCGATCGTCGACAGGCGGTGCCCCGAAACGTTGATGACGTCATCGACGCGGCCAAGCACCCAGATGTCGCCGTCGGCGTCCCACTTCGCGCCGTCGCCACTGAAGAAGTAGCCCTGCTTCCAGAACCGTGCCCAGTATGAGTCGCGGTACCGCTCGGGGTTGCCCCAGACCGTGCGGGCAAGGCCGGGGCCCGGCCGGTCGACGACGAGGTATCCGCCCTCGCCGAACGGAACGGCATTGCCGTCATCATCGACGACGAGCGTCGACAGGCCGGGCAGTGCACGGTTCGCCGAACCCGGCTTGAGGGTCGAGACGCCCGGCATCGGTGCCATCACCGATGCCCCCGTCTCCGACTGCCACCAGGTGTCGACGATCGGCGCCGTGCCACTACCGATGTGGGTGTGGAACCACATCCAGGCCTCCGGGTTGATCGCCTCGCCGACGGTGCCGAGCAGCCGCAACGACGAGAGGTCATATTTCGTGGGCACCCCGTCG
>NZ_JBACFR010000190.1:0-6371 GCF_056262345.1 Homoserinimonas sp. | reverse complement strand
GCCTGAACCGTCATGGGGTGCATGCTCCGTGTCTTATCGGCGCCCTTATTCCCGCCGGAACGCGGGAGAGCGTCCCTTCCACAGTACCCCCGCCTGTGCCTCAGCGGGCCGATGGATTGCCTCCATCGGCCCGCCGAGCTGACGTTAGGTCCCCCTAGCGGAATATGATGCGGAGCTCGCCCCTAAGCGGGCAGCGGCAGGGCCGCGAGCGATCTGATCCGGCGCACCCGGCCCAGCGCGGCAACAGACAGCAGCACCGCGCCGATCGCATAGGCGGCGAGAACTGCCGCAGATCCGAGGGCTACGCCTGCCGTTCCGCCCGAGATTATCGCCTGCATGCCCGCGACGGCATGGGTCAGGGGCAGCAACGGACTGATCGCCGCAAACGGCCCTGAAAGAAGCTGCACAGGGTAGAGGCCGCCGGTCGAGGTGATTTGGACGGCGAGCAGCAGCAGCGAAACGACAAGCCCCGCCCGGCCGAATGCGGTCGTGAGGAGATAGTGAACCGCCGTGAACGAAAGCGCAGTTAGCACGGCGAACCCGAGGGTTGCCGGGAGCATGATCCACGACGTGTCGAGAACGAGGTGCAGAACTGCCGTGAGCACAACAGCCTGGGCCACCGTGATGCCCGCAGCTTTGGCGATTCCCGACCACAGCAGCCGGCCGGTGCTCGCCGACGAGGTCAACGCGCGCCGAGCCACGGGGCGCAGCACGAGAAACACCGCGAGCGCTCCCATCCACAGTCCCAGCGGCACAAGCAGCGACGATACGCCCGCGGCGAGATCGCCGATTTCGTTGTTGCGCGTTGTCTCTGCGGTTACAGGGTTGGCCACGATGCTCGCGCGCTCTTCTGCATCCTCGACGCTCGGAACCTGCCCCGCCCCATCGCTGAGGCCCGTGGCGAGTTCTTGTGCGCCCGATGCGAGGGCACCGGCACCGTCGGCGGCTGTGCCAGCTCCGTCTCTGAGTTCTCCCAGACCGCTGGCGAGTGACCGTGCGCCGCTGCGCAGAGCCGGAGATCCCGAGGCGAGCTGGGCTGCACCCGAAGCGCTCTGGGAGATGCCGCCCTGGAGCGCATCGATTCCCGAAGCGGTCTGTGCGCTGAGCTCGGAACCCTGCCCGGCAAGGTAAGCGAGCTGAGGAGCGAGGGCGGCGGCTGTGGCATCGCCCGGGTTTGCCGCTGCCATCGCCGCGACCTGCTGGCTGAGCTGGCCGATTCCTGCGGTGTAGGCCGACACTCCCGAAGAGAGTTGGTCGAGCTTGCCCGCCGAAGAGTTAAGAGTGCCAAGCCCGCGGCTGAGCGAATCGACGCCCTCCGTGTAGCGCGTGATTCCGCTCGAGAGGGTGGTCGCTCCCGTCTGGGCTGAGGCGATCCCCGACTGCAGCGTCGACAGCCCAGAGCTCAGCTCCCCTCCGGCCGACGCGATCGTGCCGGCGCCCTCCGCTGCTGAGCCGAGCGAAGATCCGAGGTCTCCGACTCCCGAATAGAGCCCAGCGATGACCTGCTCCGTGATGGCGGAGCCGAACGCGGTTGCGACCCCGTCGCCGATCGTCGACGACAGAACGCCACTCAGATAGCTGTGTGAATCATCCGTTCTGATGTCGAGCGCTGTCGTTCGGGGGTTCTCGCCCTGCACCGACATGAGGGCCTCAGAGAAGTCCTCCGGGATCGTGACCACCGCAAAGACATCACCGTCGGCCAAGGCCTTCTCGGCTTCGTCCTCGTTGGTGATGACCCAGTCGAAGCCGTCATCGCTGCCCGTGAGTTCGGTGACGAGCTGACGGCCGGCGAAAATTGGCGACTCGGTGCCGTCTGCTGCCGTCTGGTAGATGAGCTGGTCATTGTTGACGATCGCGGCTGGCACTCGACTCGTGGCCGTCTCCGACTCCGAGAGCGCCCCGATGGCAAGACCTGCGAAGGCAAGTGGCACCGCTACGACAGCGAGAATTGCGGCCCAGCGACCCACGCGCTGGCGGGGTGAACGTGCGGATGATGTGGTGCGAAGGCCGGTCACAGCAGCACTCCCATCGTGTCGAAGGCGGGCGCGTCAATGGCGTTGTCGCGCGGTGAGGTGAGGTCGAGCAGGATCACCGTGCGGCCTGCGACGGAATCGCCGTCGATGGCTCGGGTCGGCAGCGGAGTGCCGACAACAACGGTGGTGTGTGAGGGGGCAAGCTCTGCCAGCGACTCCAACAAGAGTCGGCCCTCATCGATATCGGTGAATGAATCGGGGATGTCTACAACGACGACAGGGGTCCCCTCCGCGAGGGCGATCACGGCGAGGGCAACGGCGCGCTCCCGGCGGCCGAGTCGGCCGATCGGAGTCTCATCGAAAATGCCGTCGTGCCCGACCGCAGCCGAGGCGCGTGCTACCCAGCGTGCGGCGACACGGGAGGCAGAACCGGCCTCGCGCAGCGGCAGAGTCGACCGCAGATGCTCACGCAGAACATCGCCGAGCGTCGCCTCAGCAGACTGACCGTCGCCAGCATCCGCCAGCGCCACGATGCGCGCCACCCTCGACGACTCCGACGGCAACGGATGACCGCCGACCTGGAGTCGCCCGCCGACCGGAGCAAGACGCCCGGCCAGAGTTGCGGCAAAGAGAGCACGATCATCGGTGCTGCCGCTCGCGAGCACGAACGATCCGGCAGGGGCCGCGAATCGCAGCGGGCCGAATGCCGTGGCTCCCTCGCCGACCACAAGACCCTCGGCGCGGATGACGGCGTCGGGCCCATTCGCGACCCAGGCTTCTGCCTCGCGGTGGTCGCGCAGGTGTTCGCCCTCGATATCGGCCTGGGGCAGTGAGCGCTGAAGCCAGCGCGGCAGCCACCAAGCGGAGCGACCCATGAGAGTCATGAGGGCGGGGCCGAGGGTCATGCGCACCAGGAACGCATCGAACGCGATTCCTGCGGCGAGCCCGAGCGCGATCGGTTTGATCATGCCTGCGCCCTCCGGCACGAACGCGAAGAACACGAAGAACATAATGAGCGCCGCCGCCGTGACAACCCGCGAGCCGCCGGCAAAGCCTCTCTCGATGGCGTGGCGGGCGTTGCCCGTCTTGACGAACTCCTCGCGCATTCCCGAGACCAAAAAGACCTCATAGTCCATGGCCAACCCGAACAGCACGGCCATAACCAGGATGGGCATGAAGCTCAGGATCGGCCCGAGGTGATCCACATGGATGAGCTCGGCACCCCAGCCCCACTGGAACACGGCAACCGTGACTCCGAGGGCTGCGGCGACCGAGAGCAAGAATCCGATTGCCGCCTTGACGGGGATCAGAACGGATCGGAACACCATCATGAGCAGGATGATCGAGAGCCCGACCACGATGAGCGCGAACGGCACGAGCGCGTCGGTGAGTCGCTGAGAGATGTCGATGCCGATCGCGGTGAAGCCCGTCACGGCGACGGTGGTGCCGAACTCGTCTTCGATCTCCGGGGCAAGATCGCGAATGGCCTGCACGAGTTCTTTGGTCTCTGCCGAATCCGGTGCGCTGTCGGGCGTCACCTGAATGATGGCGGTATCGAGCGTCTCATCGGGGAGGCCTTGGCTCACGAACGCGACGTCGTCAAGCTCGCCGAGCTTCTCCCCGATCGCGTCGAGGTCTTCGAGGATGTCGGTCGTCTGAGTGATGTCGAACGACACGATGAGCGGGCCGTTGAACCCTGCTCCGAAACCATCACTGATGAGGTCGTAGGCCTTGCGCTGCGTGGTATCCGCCGCCTCGGAGCCGTTGTCCGGCAGGTTGAGGTCGAGGCTTGCGGCAGGGATCGCGAGGCCACCCAGTACGGCCACGACACCGATCGTGGCGAGCAGCGGGCGCTTCATCACGCCGCGCACCCAGCGCAGTCCCATCGAGGGCTTGGCCTGGGGGTCGTTCAGGGCGTGAGCACGCTTGTAGGCCCGGCTCCCCTCCTTGGGCGTGAGCTTGCTCCCGGCAAGTCCGAGGAGCGCTGGCAGCAGGGTGATCGCCACGAGAATCGCGATCAGAACGGCGAAGGCGGCTCCGACACCCATAACGCTGAGGAAGGGGATGTTGACGACGAGCAGTCCAAGGAGCGCGATGATCACGGTCACCCCGGCGAAGACAACGGCGCTGCCCGCCGTGCCGACGGCCATCGCAGCCGACTCCTCAGGGTCCTCTCCCAGAGCGAGCTGGGTTCGGTGCCGGGACAGGATGAAGAGGGCGTAGTCGATGCCGACGGCGAGCCCGATCATGAGCGCGAGCAGCGGTGCCGAGTTGGAGATAATCGTCACCTCTGAGGCGAGCAGGATGCCCCCGATGACCACGCCGACGCCCACGAGCGCGCTCAGCAGCGGCATTCCGGCCGGGCGAATCGACCCGAAGGTGATGAGCAGCACAACGCCGGCAAACAGAACGCCGAAGACCTCGACGATCGTCACGCCGAAGCTGGTCTGCTGAAAGATCTGGCCGCCAAACTCAACCGTGAGCCCCGCGTCTTCTGCAACCGACTGGGTTGCCACGAACTCGTCGACCATCGCATCCGAAATATCGACCCGGGTGCCATCGAACTGGACCTGAATGCGCGCCATCGACTCATCGTCGGAGATGGCCTTGCCGGCGTAGTCATCGAACGGGCCAAGAACGGTGTCCACGAAGTCGAGCGATTCGATCTCCTCTTCGAACTCCGTCACCGCGGCCTTGAACTGCTCGTCGGAGACCGATGCGCCGTCCGGGGCAACGACAACCGCCTGAGCGCCCGCGCCCGCGACCTGCGGGAACACGGCCGAGAGGTGGTCGAGGGCCGTCTGCGACTCCGTTCCCGGGATGTCGAACGACTCCTGCATGTTGCCACCGAGCACAGCACCTCCGCCCAGGATGAGCACGAGAGCGGCGATCCAGGCGCCGATGATGGCCCAAGCGCGGCGGTAGGCGAATCGCCCAAGGCGGTAAAGCAGGGTTGCCACAGGAACTCCAGTCGGGACGGCGGGCTAGGCCCGGATAGGGGCGAGCAGTTCGGAGAGGATCGTGACGAGAGCGTCCCTGGTCTCGTCGATCGGGGTTTCAACGTCGAAGGCCTGCTGACTCACGAGTAGGTAGGCGGCGCCGCCCAGGGCGATGCCGAAGCGCATGCGTTCTTCTAGTGACGAGGTTGAGCTGGCGAAGAAGTCGGCGATTCGCATCACGAGCGCGTTGGCCCGGAGCATCACAGGGACGTCGACGAGCGATAGCCCCTGGTTGATGAAGAGGTGAACTTCGAGCCTGTGCTCGAGGAGAAAATCAACGAACCGTTCGACGAAGGCCGCGCGGGCCTCGCTCGTGAACGGAGCGCGGGCCATGTCGTCGAGGATCGCGTCGAGCCGGTCGATCGCGGGGGTTACCGCAGCCTCAAGGAGGACCTCTTTGCTGGCGTAGTGATAGAGCACGCTCGATTTGGCGAGTCCTGCTTTTTCGGCGATGCGCGCGAGCGAGGTTCCCGTGTAGCCGGCGGTGGCAAACTCCGCGAGCGCTACGGCGCGGAGGTCGGCGGCACTAGACATGCGAATATCGTATCTGACCGATCGGTCAGGCTTGTGCCATGCTCCTGCGATTCACAGCGAGCCTTCAGGACAAGGTGCAGCAACTGCACACCCGAGGATGCTCACGGTAGCGTGGGGATCGAACACGATCTTTGGGAGGCCACCTTGCGCAAATTCATCTTCAGCGGGTCAGTGCTCAGCGCCCTCTTCGGCGGAGTCGGCGCCGTGCGCACAACGCTCACCGGGCCCCGCGACTGGCGACTCGCCCTCATGTGGGTGAGCTGGGCATGCGCCGTCGGCATCGCCGTCGGCACGGTAATCAAGAACAACCAGACGAACGAGCTAGAGCACTAGCCCGGCTCGCCGCTAACGCACGGTGGCGTCGGCCTCTGCAGCGGCCCGACGCACGACGCTGGCCATGCGGCCAGTGCGCACGAACTCAACCGCCTGCTCGATTTCGGCGGCGAGAAACCGGTCGGGGCCGGGGCCATCGACAACCGTGCGAAGTTCGGCGATCACCGCAGCAGAAATCGCAGCAGGCTGCTCCGGTGCGCGCATATCGATGCCTCGCGCCGCCGTCATCACCTCGATGGCCAACACCCGGGTGAGCCCGTCAATCGAGCGCCTCAGCTTGCGAGCGGCAGACCATCCCATCGACACGTGGTCCTCCTGCATTGCCGAGCTCGGAATCGAATCGACGGATGCCGGCACGGCGAGGCGCTTGAGCTCCGAGACGATTCCCGCGGCGGTGTACTGGGCGATCATGAGCCCGGAGTCGACGCCCGCGTCGTGCGCGAGGAAGGCGGGGAGTCCATGGCTGCGGGCCGGATCCAGCATCCGGTCGGTGCGGCGCTCCGACATGCTGGCGACGTCGGCGACCGCGATG
>NZ_JBACFR010000189.1:0-1628 GCF_056262345.1 Homoserinimonas sp. | reverse complement strand
AATCGGATACAGTTTGTGCATGCGCACAGTTGAGTCGGTAACGGGACCCATCGTCGGCAGCGAGATGGGGCTCACACTCCCCCACGAGCACGTCTTCATCAACATGACCCCGAGCGAGCCGCGCGACGGCCTCATGACCGTCTGGGACGAGCGCGTCGCCGACATCAACCTCTTCGTCGCTGCGGGAGGCAAGACCCTCTGGGATATGACCAACGGCGAACTCAGCAACCACGCCGCCCCCGTCTATTTCGATCGCAACCCGGCCAACCTCATCCAGAACCCGACGACCGGATCGCGCTCGATCGCCAACGTCGCCGCCACGAAGGCGATCGCCGAGGAGACGGGCGTCACCGTAATTCTGGGCACCGGCCACTACTTTCAGCACTACTTCGACACGGAGTGGTGGGACCGCAACTCGGTCAACCAGATCGCGGACTACCTGATTGCCGACCTCGTCGACGAGATTCCCGGAACCGGTGTGCGCGCCGGATTCCTCGGCGAGATCGCGAGCGATCTGCCCCACATCACGGCCCAGGAGGAGCGCTCCTTTCGGGCCGCGGGACGGGCAGCCGCCGAGACAGGCGTCATGGTCAGCACCCACGCGCCGTCGTTCCCCACGGGCGAAGCGCAGATCGACATCCTCGTGCAGGAGGGCGTCGAGCCCGAGCGCATCGTGATCGGCCACACCGACACCGTCAAGAACATCGAGTACTCCCTCGACCTGCTGCGCCGCGGCGTCTACATCGAGTACGACTGCATGATGGCCGTCAAGTCCGGCGGCCAGGTCAGCAACAACGAGCTTGAGCGTCGCATCAACTACCTCGGCACCGTGATCGACGCCGGTTACGGCGAGAAGATCCTGCTCTCGCAAGACGTGAGCCAGCGTTCACACCAGGCCTCCCACGGCGGTCCCGGCCTCACCTTTCTCTTCGAGGAGTTCACGGACGCCGCGACGCGCGCCGGTATCTCCAACGAAACCCTGCAGATGATCTTCGTCGACAACCCCCGCCGGGCAATGTTCGGGGAATGACCGAAGCGAACATCGACCACTCACCACCTGAACTAACGCCACCGCCCCCGACCCAGATAGAACTATCTGGCGACCACTGCAAGGAGATCACCATGAGCGCGCTCGACATCAACATCAAAGTGACCCCGGAAATGCTTCACTGGGGTCGCCGCCCCACCTTCGAGATGGTCGAGGAGATCAAAAACGGCTACCCGTCCGACGTCTCGCGCTGGCTCATCGGCGCCCACACGGGCACACACGTTGATGCGCCCTCTCACTTCGTCGAAGGCGGAACCACCGTCGACGAGATCGCACTCGACAACGTCGTTGGCCCTGCCCGCGTGCTCGACCTGCGCCACGTGGAAGAAGAGATCACCCCCGCCGACCTGCAGCAGGCTGGCATCGGCGACGCCAAGCGCGTTCTCTTCAAGACCCGCAACTCCACGGATGCGCTCACGCGCGCCGAGAAATCGCCAACCTGGGTGGGCCTCGGCCCCGAGGCTGCTCAGTGGCTCGCCGACAACGGCGTGCTGTTCGCTGCCAACGACTACATGACCATCGAGGCTCCGGCCAACACCGAGAAGTGGCCGACCCACGTCATCCTTTGTGGTGCAGGAAT
>NZ_JBACFR010000188.1:0-3837 GCF_056262345.1 Homoserinimonas sp. | reverse complement strand
ACGCCGAGCTGCGCGACTCTCGCTTCGATAACAACTACGCGTTCTTTCGCAGCCAGATTCCAGCCGAGGAGGTGCCGCGAATCTGGTCTGGTTTGCAGCGCCTTGAGCATGTTTCGATCACGCTTGGCACCAATGCCAATGCGCAGCAGACCTTCGAGAGCCTCAACTCGACGGGTGAGCCCCTGCGCGATCATGAGCTGATCCACAACTACGTGCTCATGGGCCTCTCGCACGCCGAGCAGAGCGAAATCGAAGATAGCTTCTGGCTGCCGATCGAACGCAACACGGGCGATGCAATCGGCGCATTCTGGCGGCACTTCATGATCATGACGACGGGCCGGGAGATCGATGCGGCAGACGGTCGTGGCGTCTACGACACGTTCCGCCACCGGTTTCCGCGCCTCGACCTCCACATCCTCCGCAAGCAGGCCACAGAGTGGCGCGAGTTTTCGGAGGTCTACAGCGCCCTGCTCGACCCGACACACGAGCCGGATGAGCAGATCGCCCGGCAGCTCGGCTACGTCAACACGTTTGGCCGGGGCATGTACCCCCTCGTCATGCGGGCGTACTACGACTACCGGCACGGCTCGTCGCCTCGGGATGCTCTGATCAACACGCTCGAGAACATCCAGTCGCTGCTGCTGCGCCGCACCGCCGTTGGCCTCAAGAACGGTCGTCTCGTCGCACGGTTGTGTCGCGCTAGCGCGCACGGCCCCTCAGTATTGGCCTCAGCGATCGCGCGGATCACCCCGTCCGATGAGCGGGTGCGGGTTGCGCTCAAGTACGGCGCGCTCCCCCACCCCGCATACGTGCTCGACCGTCTTTCTAACCTCGATCGGGTTGCGGATCTGGATGTTGAGCACATTCTTCCCGTCACTCCCGGCGATTCCTGGTCGGGCGACGGCGTGCGCTCCTGGTCCGACTTCAGCGAGGACGAGCAGAACAGCTACCGAGCCCTTTCGCAGACTCTGGGCAACCTTGCTCTTCTCGAACCGCACCTCGCAATGCGGGCGGGCAACGAGCCCTTCGCCGTGAAGCGGGACACGATCTATTCGCAGAGCGGCGTCGCCGCGACCCGCGAACTTGCCTCTGTTGAGACCTGGAACACGGCAGCGATCTCGGAGCGCACAGCGCGCCTCACGACCGAGTTCCTCCGCATCTGGGCTCGCCCAGCATCCGGCGAGATTGACGATGACGATCTCACCCCAGTTCTCGACGCCAAACGCCGCCGCGGCTGGCCGCGCGGGTGGGAGCGTGAGTTTGACTACGTTGAGTACCGCGGTGAGCACTGGGAAGTGCACGACGTCAAGTACCTCTTCAACCGGGTATTCAAGCGGCTGTGGGCAGACTCCCGCGAAAGCGTTGTCGCCTTCAGCGCCCGTCGCGGCGGGCCCATCTTCGACGCGCAATCGTGGAAC
The DNA here is from genome assembly GCF_056262345.1 of Homoserinimonas sp. NCBI lineage: Bacteria > Bacillati > Actinomycetota > Actinomycetes > Micrococcales > Microbacteriaceae > Homoserinimonas > Homoserinimonas sp. The sequence continues at coordinate 2,419 of NZ_JBACFR010000188.1, read as the reverse complement.
GGGCAGTGGGACGCACTGGATGATTCCCACTTTCTCTACATGGGCTGGGACTCCAAATACATGCTGACCGCCGTACAGGGAGTGCTCGAAGAGTCTGGACTCGCATCCGATGTCTTCGTCAAGTACTCCTACATCGGCGACGCAATGTAGCTCCTGCTAGCCCTCGCTCGCCGGCACCGCCGCAACTGCGTCGATCTCGACGAGCGCACCGGGACGCGCTGGTGTCATCGCCAAAACCGTAACGGCGGTTCGGCGCGCACCCCACACCGTCTGGGTTGCGGCGTAGGCCTCGGTCGGGTCGATGCCGACCGCGAGATAGATGGTGAGCTTGGCGACAAGGTCAGGAGTCGTACCTGCCGCCTCCAGCACAGCCAGCAGGTTTCGTAGCGCCTGCTCCGTTTGCGGGCCGAGTCCCTCCAGGAGCGCCCCTTCGGAGTCGGCGCCATTCTGCCCACCGACATAGAGGGTCGCGCCAGCCGGAGCGATCATCCCCTGCGCGAACGCCGGGCTCCTGTACAGCTGTGGCGGGTCAATCGGGGTGAGTGTGCTGGCCATTGTGGATCCCTTGATTGCGCGAAACGGGGATCCATCGTGCGCCCCCAAGCTGAGGGCTGCCAGCGAGTCTGTTAGGCGGATGCAGCATCCGCCTCCATGGCGCTGGTGTTGCGAATGAAGAGGATGAGCCAGCTGAAGATGAGAACCGCGGCCACGAGTTCTACCGCCGTCAGGGTGTAGTACCCGGTGATGAAGAACACGGCGAGCACGGCAATGACGGCGAGGAACGCATAGCCCAGGACTGCGAACGGTTGTGGCAGTTGCGGAATCCACCGGCGGAGGCAAACCACTAGGACAGCGAAGACGACACACATACTTGACGCAAAAACACTGTGGATCGTGAAGAACGTATCGACAGGAAAGATGCCAACGCAGCCCAGGCAGATGCCGATCACAATGAGGCAGGTGCGGACCATTGCAACGCCGTGCGGGTTGGTGGTGCGAAGGCGTGCAGTTGCGTATCGAGCGATCGCGGTGACAAGAACTCCCCCGACGATGAGCGTGAGGTTGAAGGCCATTGCGGAGAGATCATCCGTCATGCCAAGCGCACTGAGGTTCTCCATCCACCAATGCGGGTCGCTCGCTGTGAGCATGCTCGCGAGGGCCCCAAAAACGAGGAATATCAGTAGCACAGTAGAGAGAAGCATCGGGGTCATCGAGACCGCGGAAAGAAAAGCGAAATACGCCGTCACCGCCACGCCCGTCGCCGAAAGCACGATTACCGGGACCGGAAAGACGGATGCGTCCAGAAAAGCTCTCTCGAGCAGGTCAGACAGCACAACCCAGCCGAGAAGCGCGATCACCGCATGGGCGAAGGCGATGGCCGCGACATCGATCCCATTGAGCAAGCGCCTGTCGGGGGCTCGGGGATGTCCCGTCTCGGGCGTTGGCTCCCCCGCCGCGAGACGACTGCGCTGGGTAAGCCACCCGGCTGTGTACGCAGCCAAGGCAGCTAGGGCCGCCACGATGGCGACAAACTGCCCGACGGAACCGGGGCCATTAATGGGCGCGCTCTCGAACCGGAAAACGAGCACAGCGATGACTGCTGTGATGACAAAACCGATGGCGCCAACGGCCAGGGCGAGCGACTCGAAGTTCGTGGCGCTCCTGAGCCGCCGTTCATGGACGGGGCTCTTGTCGCTCGGGCTTACGGGAGCCGACGTGCCGGTTCGCGCTGTGCCTGTTCTCGCTGCGGAGGCCATGGCCTAACGCTAAGGAGGCCGCAGCCAAGCGACATCGCTCTCACCGGATGATCTCCTTGCTGCGTGCTCACGGACTCAGCTTTCGCACTGGCATTCCCAGGGCAGTTGCCGTTTGCTGGCTTGCGAATGGACAGGGCCCGTTCGGCAACCCTGGTGATGTGAGGAGGTCACGAGATGCGCGGTGTGATGATGTATGCCCCAGGGGATGTTCGGGTCGAGGACCGCCCCATGCCCTCAATCCTCGAACCCACCGATGCAATTATCGCGGTCGTCGCCACGTGTATCTGCGGCTCCGATCTATGGCCATATCGTGGGTTGGAGCCGCTGGCGGCGGTTCCACAGCCGATGGGTCACGAGTACGTTGGCATGGTTGAGACCGCCGGCGACCAGGTGACGAGCGTTCGCCAGGGAGACTTCGTCGTCGGTTCATTCGTGGCCTCGGATAACACGTGCGAAATCTGTCGATCCGGATACCAGTCGCGGTGCATTCACAACGTGATGATGGGGTCGATCGGCACTCAGGCTGAGTACGCGCGCATCCCTCTCGCCGACGGCACCCTGGTCGCAACGCCCGCATACCCCGCCGATGACCTCATTGCCCCGCTGCTGGCCGCATCCGACGTTCTTGGTACGGGTTGGTATGCCGCGGTCGCCGCGCAGGC
>NZ_JBACFR010000187.1:0-6785 GCF_056262345.1 Homoserinimonas sp. | reverse complement strand
TAGTTCTCCGAAGCGTTGTGGCCGGGGGTACAGCCAATCCTATCCGCCCGACCTGGCACCGCTCGGCGGCTATCTCGCCAGAATCTGCTGAGCCTGACCCGGCACCTCCGCTAGACGGCCGAGACCGATCAGAGCGAAGCTTCGCATTGCCTTGGTGCCGGCGGCAAAATAGCCCAGGTGGCCAACGGCCGAGCCTAGAGTCTTGCCCGTCACATCGTCGTGACCGGTGCCGACATCCATCTGCACGGCACCGAAGGCGGGATCCCCCGGATCGCTACCGTGGAAGGCGATGTCGGCCACAGGATCCCACGACGCCTCGCCCACAAACACCGCTCCGTCGGCAAGCCCGAGGCCCCTGACATCGTCGACCGCGACTCCCGGAGATCCGACGATCGCCAGCGCGTCGATATCTAGGGTGCCCCGCTGGAGCGCAATGGACGCTGCAGTCGACCCATAGGAATGCGTGATGAGCGAGACTTTGGGTTGCCGATCCCCGCGCACGGCGCGCAGACCATCGACGGTTGCGCTGAGCGCGTCGGGCCCATCATGTGCGAGATCGGGTGCGCCGACGGTGAAGATATTGGGCGTCTCATAGCCCATCCAGGCAACGGTGGCGATGGACGAGGCCGAGGGAGGATCCGTCGTTGACGAAGACATCTCTGTACCCGCGACGTGCGATTCGGAGGTCGATTGCGAATCGGACGACGCGAGGATCGGGCCCGCAGAGAGCGGATTCGCAACCAGAGACATTTTGTCTCTGTGAATATCGAGTGCGATCTCCGTCCAGTCGACTATCTGACCCTGCACAGTGAAGAACATCCCTGGCACCAGAAAGCTGACATAGTCGGCCTCTGCGACATCGCCAAGGGCGACTACGGCTTGACCCGGCCACGCGACATCGACGGCAAGAAGATGCCGAGAGGGAATCTGGCCTTGCTCGCCGAGTGCGAGACGCACCTCCCGCAGCATGTCGAGTCTCGCCTCATCGGCCGCGCGTGCCGCTGTTCCTCCCGCACTCGCGAGCCCCGCCTCGATCTGCGAGATCGTGATCTCGAGATAGGCCCGGTTCGCCGCATCGCGCACGTCGTAGGGAACCCCGTCGAGATTGCCGACGAGGCCGGGAACAACGGCAACGAGGTCGTGGCGCTTCTGCTGGGCAAGCTGCGACCACCACCTGACGACCTCCGTTGACTCCGGAGGGTTCTCGCTGAGCGTACTGAGCGTGCTGGCGTGCCGAGTCGCAAAATCGCCAAGGGCAAGCCGGTCGAGGTGCGCGACACCGTTCAGGAGCGCGAGCCCATCGAGCGCGCCTAGACCAGCCAGTTGGCCGCCGGGAGAAAGCGTCGGGAGCTGAGACGACGCAGCCCGGTAGCTGATCGATGCTGCCGTTAGCGATGATGTCGGGGCTGGGCGCGGGGTCGCCACAATAGCCCCGGCGAGTCCGAGGACGAGTGCCGAGGTAGCAACGATCGCCACGAGACGAGGGAGCACGGTGGACCCTTCACTCTCCTGAATCGAGGACGGCCAGTAATGCACCAGTGTAGGGGCACGGCTACGAGCATCTCCTAAAAAAGCTCAGTTGTTTACAAACCCTGTTCTTTAGCGCCGACGAACTCAGGAGTCGAGCGCCGTCGGCCCCTCCCGCACGAGAAGTGCAAACTGGGCGGCATCAATGATGCGAACGCCGAGCTCCTCTGCTTTGGCGAGTTTCGAGCCAGCACCGGGACCCGCCGCCACGAAATCCGTCTTCTTAGAGACGCTGGAGGCCGCCTTGCCGCCGGCCTGGATTATGGCTTCTTGCGCGCCCTCGCGGGAGAACCCCTCGAGCGCTCCGGTCGCGACAACAGTGAGCCCGGCGAGCGGACCGCCCGCCGCTGCGGCCGCACCGGGACCGGGGTGACCGGGCGTCGCAAACTGCACTCCCGCATCCGCCCATCGCTGCACGATCTCTCGATGCCAGTCGACATCGAACCAGTCCATGAGGGCATCGGCGATGATGGGGCCGACCCCGTCGACTGCGGCGAGCTCGTCCCTAGACGCCGAGCGGATGGCATCGAGAGACCCGAAGTAGTCGGCGAGAGCGCGCGCAGCGACGGGCCCCACATGCCGAATGTTGAGGCTGACGAGGATGCGCCACAGCGGCTTGGTCTTAGCCTTCTCGATCTCGTCGAGGAGCTTGGTGGCTGCGGCCGAGGGCTGCTGGCCCAGCAATCCCGCCTTCTTCTCGGCGGCGCTGGGATTGCGGCGAAACGGCGTGCGCATTCTGATGGTGCCGTCTGGCTCCTCTTTAGGCAGGCCAGTTTCGGCGTCACGCACCATCACCTCAATGGGGATCAGGTCGCCCAGCTCCAGGTCAAAAAGACCAGCCTCGGTTTCGAGCGGAGGGACCTCCGGCGTCGTTGGCTGCGTCAGCGCCGCAGCGGCGACCTCACCCAGGACCTCGATGTCGAGGCCGCCCCTGCTGCCGATGTGCTCAACCCGACCCCGCACCTGGGCCGGGCAGCTTCGGGCGTTGGGGCACCTCAGATCAATGTCGCCCTCTTTCATCGCGCGCAGCGGAGTGCCGCACTCGGGGCAGTTCGTTGGCATGACAAACTCGCGCTCGGTGCCGTCTCTCAGCTCAACGACGGGGCCAAGGACTTCGGGGATCACATCACCGGCTTTACGCAGCACGACGGTGTCGCCGATCAACACGCCCTTGGCCTTGACAACATCCTGGTTGTGAAGCGTGGCCTGGCGCACTTCGCTGCCCGCAACGCGCACCTTCTCCATAACGGCGAACGGCGTGGCGCGGCCCGTGCGGCCAACGCTCACCACGATGTCGAGAAGCTTGGTGTTGACCTGCTCTGGCGGGTACTTATAAGCAATCGCCCATCGCGGCGCACGGCTAGTAGCCCCCAGCTCATCGTGCAGGGCAAGCTCGTCCACCTTGACGACGATGCCGTCGATCTCGTGTTCCACGCTCGCGCGGTTCTCGCCGTAGTACTCGATGAACTCGGCGGCACCCTTGGCCGAATCCTTGACCTGAAAGTAGGGACTGGTGGGGAGCCCCCAGCCCGCTAGCAGACCGTAGATCTCTGACTGACTTGAGACGGGCGGATTAGGCCAGGCCCCGATGCCGTGGACGAGCATGCGCAAGGTCGAAAGACGCCGGTGCATCTGAGCGAGCTTGTCGGGCGATTTGCCCTCCGCCTTCTGCCGAAGGCTGCCAGAGGCTGCGTTGCGCGGGTTGGCGAAGATACGCTCGCCGGTCGCCGCCTGCTCCGCATTGAGAAGCCGGAATGCCTCCACGGGAATGAATACCTCGCCGCGGACCTCGACAATGGGCGGATGCCCCTCACCGGCAAGGCGCTGCGGGATAGACGCCACGAGACGGATGTTCTCGGTCACGTCTTCGCCGGTTCGCCCGTCGCCTCGCGTGGCTGCGGTCGTGAGCACGCCGTTCTCGTACTGCAAGTTGATGGCGAGCCCATCGATCTTGAGCTCGCACAGGTAGTCGACTCGGCGGTGAGCATCCCGTTCGACCTTGGCGGCCCACGCCTCAAACTCCTCAATGCTGAAGACGTTGTCGAGGCTGAGCATGCGCTCGGCGTGCTCGACAGGGTCGAAGAGCGTTTGCGCCCGCCCACCCACGGTCTGCGTCGGACTATCTTGCCCTTGTAGCTCGGGGAACAGATGCTCGAGCTCTTCGAGCCGGTGCATTAGCCCGTCGTACTCCGCATCCGAAACGAGTTCGGTATCGCGCTCGTAGTACGCCTCGCGGAGTTCGAGGATGCGGATCGTCAGCTCGTCGGCTTCGGCCTTGGCCGCATCGAGCTCTGGAGGGGTAACGGACTCTGCCACCCTCTCAGTCTAGGCACCAGCACCGACACCGACAGGCGTCGAATACCCGGCCGAAGAAGCAGAGTTACGCGTCGGCAGGAACCGCACTCACGGTGCGGTCGATCGTGCACTGCCCTAGAACGCGGGTGCCTACATAGACAACCGCCGTCTGGCCCGTCGAAACACCGTTCAGAGGCGTCGTGGGCCGGATGACGAGCTCGGGCCCTGCCTCTGTGTCGACAACCTGGGCGATGGCGGGCATGGGATCGGAGTGAGCGCGCACCTGCACGTGGCAGTCGAACGGCACAGCGGGGTTCTCGGGAGCGAGGCCGGCCCAGGTGAACCGGGTTCCCGCAACCTCGGCAAGGTCAAGCGCCTCACGCGGTCCGACAACCACCGTGTTGTCCTTGGGGCGAATCTCTAAGACAAAACGCGGGCGACCATCGACGCTCGGCACACCGAGGTTGAGGCCCTTGCGCTGGCCGATCGTGAACGCGGCGGCACCCTCGTGCTTGCCGATTACCGCACCGGATCGATCGAGGATCGTGCCCTGCTCGGCACCCACTCGGTCCGCAAGCCACCCGCGAGTGTCCCCGTCGGGGATAAAGCAGATGTCGTGACTGTCGGGTTTGCTCGCGACACTGAAGCCGCGCTCGGCGGCCTCGGCCCGCACTTCTGCCTTCGACGGGGTATCCCCGAGCGGGAAGAGGCAGTGGTCGAGCTGGTCTGCCGTGAGCACGCCGAGCACATACGACTGGTCCTTGGCCCACGCGGCGGCCCGGTGCAGCTCGCGGTTGCCCTCAGCATCCGTAGTCACCTTGGCGTAGTGACCCGTGACGACGGCGTCGAACCCCAGGTCGATGGCCTTCTCCAGTAACGCGGCGAACTTGATCTTCTCGTTGCACCGCATACACGGGTTGGGGGTGCGCCCCGCCTGGTATTCCTCGATGAAGTTGTCGACAACATCGAGCTTGAACCGCTCCGAGAAATCCCACACGTAGTAGGGGATGCCGATGATGTTGGCGGCACGCTGGGCATCCATCGAGTCTTCGATCGTGCAGCATCCGCGGCTGCCGGTGCGCAGTGTGCCCGGCATGCGGCTGAGCGCAAGATGAACACCGACAACCTCGTGGCCCGCCTCGACGGCGCGGGCAGCGGCGACAGCGGAATCCACCCCGCCACTCATCGCTGCTAAAACCTTCACCGAAGCAGTCTACGCGCGCCGCGCTGAGTGCCCCCGATCAGGGAATGTCGTTGAGGGTTTTCTCCACCGCGATGAGCCGGGTATCAATTGTGTCGAGGCGCTCCATGAGCTTCTCGTTCACCGCGGTGTTCTGCGCGATCACCGCGTCGAGGTTCTTGTTGCGCCCCGCAAACGTCGTGGCGGAGGTCACAATGACCCACGCGAAGATTCCGGCGATCGCGATCCACGCGAACCAGGGAATGTGCTCCATCAGATTTCTCCAGACTCTGCGCTTTCGGCGCTTCGGGCGACGGCCGCGACGAGGGTCTCGGCGTCGATTGTGAGCGTGAATGGCAGCACCTCAAAGTATTTAAGGGCTTTGCCGTCCTCGCTGAGTTCGAGGCTCCCGGCGACGTATCCGGATTCCTCGAGTTTCGTCAGGTGCATATAGAGGAGTGCGCGCGACATGCCCACCCTTCGGGCAAGCTCGCTGACGTGCAGCCTCTCCCCCGCGAGCATCGCAATGATGCGCATGCGCTGCGCGCTCGAAATGGCGGTGAGTTTGATGCTCAGCTCATCGGCCGACATCTCCGTAATTTCGCTCATCGCCACCTCCTTGTTTCACCTGTTAGAAGAAACTTACAGGTGCAAGGTGTGCGTGTCAACACGGACGGCATCCGCCTCAACTGTTGCTCTATCCAGCAGCACCAGGCTCGCTCAGGCGGGCGATGAGCTCGACCAAAAGTCGCTCAGTTACGGGCGCCGGGAGCGCCTCCATGAGCGCGAGAATGGGCGCCATCTGCTCGGGCAGGGCACCAGACTCTGAGGAGAGGCCCGCCGCCGCGAGCACGGCCAGAGCCGATTCCGAATCGAGCGGGCGAGCACCCTCTGAGTCGCCGAGTCTCCCGAGCTGCTTCGACACCGCTGCGGCACTTTCTGGCGAAATCGGTGCGACACCCCTCACCTGGTCGGCCGCGGCAATGAGGGCGGCACCCAGATCCCCCACAGCCGACTCCGTCACCGGGGTGACCGTTATGTGAATCGTGTGCGGCAACCGTGACCCGTCCGGCTGCATCAACCCCGGCTGAAGCTGCAAGAGCCATCCCCATGTGCGAACTCGATCGGCCCAATGGTGCGGGTCGACCCTCCGAGCGGCTGGCACCGAGTCATCCGACGCGACGGCAAAGAGCGGGCCAACGGGATTGCCGACCACCCGCAGACCGTCAACCGAATCGATGATGCCGCGCAGAGCATCCGTCGCCCTGCGACTCTGCGCCGTGAGCGACGCCAGACCTTCGACTCCCAACCGCTGAATGATCGCCCAGGCCGCCGCAAGCGACGCCGCCGACTTGGATCCGAGCATTGTCGAGTTGACCACGGGGTAACCCGGCCATCGCGTCGTGGCGAAGAACTGAGCTCGCTGTCGGTCTCGGCCCCGATGGAGAAGCACAGACACACCCTTGGGCGCGTAGCCATATTTATGCAGGTCTGCCGAGATGCTGGTGACGCCCGCAACAGAGAAGTCCCATTCCGGCACGTCGTCCCCCCACCAGGGCAGCACCCACCCTCCAATGCAGGCATCGACGTGGCACGAGATTCCTGCCTCGCGGGCAGCAGCGGCCACAGGAGCGACGGGATCGAAGCTCGCGTGGGGATACGCGGGCGCGGAGACCACGACGAGAGCGACATCGGCGCCGAACCGTTCGACGAGGTGAGCCGGGTCGACACTGCCATCCTGCCCCACGGATACGAGGTCCAGGTCGAGACCGAAATAGTGCGC
>NZ_JBACFR010000186.1:0-8907 GCF_056262345.1 Homoserinimonas sp. | reverse complement strand
GCCTGCTCGACCTCACCCAGCACGGTTCCCGGCTCAAGCTCCCAGTCGACGATCTGCTCTCGGAGCATCCGATAGGCGCGATCACTCGCTCTCATCGTTCCTCCTTGATCCGCTCGACTCCGTCCAGTGTATACACAAAGCGCGCGATTGGCAGTCCTGGCGCTATTTTTGGGGCTGTTTGTATACATGAGCCCGCCTCGCGGCGCGGTCAGCTGGGAAAGTTGGGCGGGATCAAATAAGGGGTTGACTCGTTACTTGCTTTTTGCAAGTATCGAACTCTCACGGAACCACTCACGGCACAAAGATCAAAGGAGACGCAATGCCCACCGATATTTTCGTCAACCTGACTACGAGCGATCTGCCCCGTTCCAAGCAGTTCTTCCAGGGCCTCGGTTGGGAACTCAACCCGCTATTCACCGACGACAACGCCGCCTGCGTCGTCATCGACGACCACGTCTACCTCATGGTGCTCACGCGCGAATTCTTTGCGACCTTCACGCAGAAGCAGCTGGCAGACCCCCACACTCACGCCCTCGTCCAGACCGCGATCAGCGCCGACAGCCGCGCAGCCGTCGATGACCTCGTCGACAAAGCACTCGCAGCCGGCGGCATAGAACCCAAGGAGGCGCAGGACTACGGCTTCATGTATTCCCGCGACTTCGAAGACCCCGACGGCAACGAGTTCAGCGTGCTGTGGATGGACCCCACTGCTGCAGAAAAAGGCCCAGAAGCATTCATGGCCGAACAGGGCGGAGCACCCGCCTAACGTGGCCGCACGCAACTACGGGCAATACTGCGGAGTCGTCACCGCCCTCGAGTTGGTCGGCGAACGGTGGGCGCTGCTCATCGTTCGCGACCTGCTCGTGGGGCCGCGGCGCTACAGCGACCTCAAAAACGGATTGCCCCGCATCCCGACCAACATCCTCAGCACGCGGCTCAAAGAGCTGCAGGAGGCTGGGGTTATTCACCGCATCCCCCTCGCGCGCTGCGGGCTCGTCTACGATCTCACCGAGTTCGGTCGAGGGCTCGAAGATGTTGTGCTCGCCCTGGGCCGCTGGGGCTTTCAGGCGATGGGAGACCCCGCCCCCGACGACATCATCACGAACGACTCGATGACCATGGCGTTTCGCACGGCCTTTCAACCGGATGTTGCCGCGGCCTATCCTCCGACCGCCTACCAGGTACACATCGGCGATGTGGCGCTCGGCCTGCGCACGGTGGCCGGAACACTCCAGATCGCTCCGGTGCCCGGCAGCTCCGGCGTGCCGGTGCCCGCAACCGTTAACCCGTTTTCTCACGGAATCGACCTGACCTTTGCGGCCGGCCCCGGCATCCGGTCTCTCATTGCAGGCGACCTCTCCCCCGCCGCCGCTATCGCGAACGGCACAGTGCGCGTGCTGGGCGGCGATGCGGCGCTGCTCGATCGCTTTGCCGCGACATTCTCGATTGCCGCCGTCGCCTCCGAGGGAACGACTGCCGCCTGAGCCCCGCGCCTGCGGCAGGTTGGGCCGCAATAGGATAGAAGGCTCATGACTCCCGCCGACGCCGCCATTCAGATCGTCTACCCGCCCGACCTTCCGGTCAGCCAGCGGCGCGACGACATCAGCGCGGCCATTCGCGACAATCAGGTCGTAATCGTCGCCGGCGCAACGGGGTCTGGTAAGACGACTCAGCTGCCCAAGATGTTGCTGGAGCTCGGCTACCAGTCCATCGGGCACACGCAGCCCCGGCGCATCGCGGCCCGCACCATTGCCGAGCGCATCGCCGAAGAGCTGGGCCAGGAGGTCGGCGAGCTCGTCGGTTACCAGGTGCGATTCACGGACCGCACGGCCAAGGGCACCCGGGTCAAGCTCATGACCGACGGCATCCTGCTCAACGAGATTCACCGCGACCGGCTGCTGCGCAAGTACGACGCGATCATCATTGACGAGGCGCACGAGCGCAGCCTCACGATCGACTTTTTGCTCGGCTACCTCAAGCAGCTGCTGCCGAAGCGACCGGAGCTCAAGGTCATCATCACGTCGGCGACGATCGACCCCGAGAGCTTTGCCCAGCACTTCGCCGCAGCGGATGGCTCCCCTGCCCCCATCGTCGAGGTCAGCGGACGCACCTATCCCGTGGAGATTCGCTATCGCCCTCTGGCCCCGGATGCGGAATCCGACGACCCCGACGACGAAGCTTCTGCGCCCGCAGCGCCCGCAGCGCCCGCGGCCCCCGCGGAGGGCGACGCGCTCGACCTCTTCGACGGCATCAACGCCGCGATCGACGAGCTCGGCCGCGAGGGCAGCGGCGACATTCTTGTCTTTCTCAGCGGCGAGAACGAGATTCGGGATGCCGAGGATGCGATTCGTGCGCGCAATCTGCCCGGGGTCGAGGTGCTCCCTCTTTATGGCCGGCTGAGCGCGGCCGACCAGCACAAGGTTTTTCAGCCGTCGTCCGTCGCGGGTACCCGCCGCCGCATCGTGCTCGCGACCAACGTTGCCGAGACCTCCCTCACGGTTCCCGGCATCAAGTACGTGATCGATGCCGGCACCGCGCGCATCAGCCGCTACAGCGTTCGCGCCAAGATTCAGCGTCTCCCCATCGAGGCGATTTCGCAGGCCTCCGCCAATCAGCGATCCGGGCGATCCGGCCGCACGAGCGATGGCATCGCCATCCGCCTCTACTCGGAGCAGGACTTCGAGAAGCGGCCAGAGTTCACCGACCCCGAAATCCTGCGCACCAACCTGGCGGCGGTCATCCTGCAGATGATCTCCCTCGGGCTCGGCGCAATCGAGGACTTCCCGTTTTTGCAACCGCCAGATTCGCGCGGCATCAAAGACGGCCTCGACCTGCTCGCCGAACTCGGTGCCGTCGAGCGCGGCGGCGCTGCTGGCACGGCACCCCGCATCACCAAGGTCGGCCGCCAGCTTTCGCAACTGCCCATCGACCCCCGTCTCGCCCGCATGGTGATCGAGTCGGGCAAGCACGGAGTTTCGCGTGAGGTCATGGCCATCGTTGCCGGCCTCAGCATCCAAGATCCGCGGGAGCGCCCCCTCGAGAAGCGGCCACAGGCCGACCAGCTGCACGCCCGCTTCGCCGACAAGACGAGCGACTTTCTCACGATGCTCAACCTCTGGAACTACCTCAAGGAGAAAGAGAAGGAGGTCAGTGGCGGGCAGTTCCGGCGCCTCTGCAAGGCGGAGTACCTCAACTATCTGCGGGTGCGCGAATGGGCGGATGTTTACCGCCAGCTCGAACGCATGGCCAAGCCTTTGGGCCTCACGATCGGCGACCCCAGCAATGACGGCCCCGGAATCCATCGCTCGATCATGGCCGGGCTGCTCAGCCAGCTCGGCGTGCGGGACGACACCGTCGCCGACCCGAGCGGCAAGGGCAGCAAAGATCGTGATCGCCCGCGCAATAAGAAGGGCGATTACATCGGCGCCCGACAGGTGCGGTTCTCGATCTTCCCCGGCTCGACCCTCGCCAAGAAGCAGCCCGCCGAGATCATGAGCGCCGAGCTCGTCGAGACGAGCCGCCTCTTTGCCCGCATGAACGCGGCCGTCGACCTGGCCTGGGCCGAGCCCCTCGCGGGCGACCTCGCCAAGCGCAGCTATGGCGAACCGCACTGGGAGAAGAAGCAGGGCTCCGCCGTCGCCTACGAGCGAGTCACCCTCTACGGCGTGCCCATCGTCGCGCGCCGCCGCGTGCAACTCTCGCGCATCGACCCGGCGCAGGCGCGCGACCTGTTCATCCGTCACGCCCTCGTGCAGGGCGAATGGGATAGCGAGCGGCTCGACAAGCGACTCACCGCGTTCGAGCGCGCCAACCGCACGCTGCGCGACGAGCTTGCCGATGTTGAGGAGCGCACGCGACGCCGCAACATCCTCGTCGACGACGAGGCCGTCTACGAGTTCTACGACCGCCGTATCCCGGCCACGGTGAGCACGCAGCGCGATTTCGAGTCGTGGTGGAAGAAGACTCGGGCAGAGACCCCCGAGCTGCTCACGATGACACGCGATGACCTGCTCGACCACGAGGATGCTCCGCCCGAGCTGGTCGAAAGCGACTTTCCGAAGCAGTGGACTCAGGGCGACCAGCGCCTTGCCCTCAGCTACCGCTTCGAGCCCGGCTCCCCCGACGATGGCGTCACCGTAAGGGTGCCGCTCGCTCTGCTGGCACGGCTCTCTGCCGAGGGGTTCGACTGGCAGGTTCCCGGGTTTCGAGAGCAGCTCGCCACGGCCATGATCAAGGCGTTGCCCAAGGCGATCCGTCGCAATGTGGTGCCCGCCGCCGACTGGGCTCGCCGCCTGCTCAGCACGCTGCCCGACGACCTCGACACGACAGAGATGCCGTTTGCCGAATATCTCGCGTCGCAGATCCAGCGCCAGACCTACACCCCCGTCGATGTCGACGACTTCGAACTCGAACGAGTGCCGGATCACCTGCTCGTCACCTTCGCGGTGATCGACGACAACGGTCGCGAACTCGCCCGCTCCAAAGACCTCGCGAGCCTGCAGGAGAAACTCAAGAACCGGGCAAGGGAGTCGGTTGCCCGCCTCCATGCTCAGCCGCAGGGTGGTCGCGGTCGCGGCCCCTCGGCCCGCCCCGAGGGGGATGCCCTGCCCGCCGACGGCAGGCCCGGCCCCCGCCAGGGTGGAGCACCTTCGCAGTCCATCGAGCGCACAGGGCTCACCTCGTGGGATCTCGACGCGCTGCCGCGCGTGCTCGACACTCGGCTCGGCGGCAACACCGTTCGCGCCTACCCCGCGCTCGTCGATCAGGGAACCACCGTGGGCATCCGGCTCATGAGCACCCCGGCAGACCAGGCTCGGGAGCACCGCCGCGGAGTGCGCCGCCTGCTTGCCCTCGCCATCCCCGCGCCGCTCGGCTACGTGCAGCAGCACCTCACCGCGGCCGAAAAGCTCAGCCTGGGCGCAAGCCCGTACCGCACGACGCAGGCTCTCTTCGAGGACTGCATGGTGGCCTGCCTCGACGCCGCGCTCGATGCTCATGCCGCAGCAGCATCCGCTGGTGACCCCGTCGACGCCGCCCTCGCCGCGCTGCCATGGACCAAGGCGGACTTCGAGCGGATGCGGGATGCCGCCTCGTCGACGATCGTCGATGCCCTATTCGAGACGGTCGGCCTCGTGGCCAAGACTCTCGCCGCGGCGCGGGACGCCGAACGGGCGATCAAGTCCGCGTCGAGCATGGCGCTGATCGCTCCTCTGGCCGATGCCCGCGAGCAGCTCGATGCGCTCGTCTACCCCGGGTTCGCCGGGGCGATGGGCCGCGACCGACTGCGGCGGCTGCCCCTCTATGTGGGTGCGATCACGCACCGGGTGTCGAAGCTTGCCGAGAACCTGGGCCGCGACCGCGTGTGGATGGCCGAGGTGCAGAAGGCGACGGAGCTCTACATCAAGGCGGGCGGGCAGCTTCCCCTGCCCGCCGAGGCCGCCAACGACCCAGCCCAGGCCAACCTGGTGCGGGCGCGGTGGATGCTCGAAGAACTGCGCATCAGCCTGTTCGCCCAGCACCTCGGCACCGCCGAACCCGTATCCCTGCAGCGCATCCAGAAGGCCCTCGGGCGCTAGCCGAGCCGATCACCCATCGCCGCTTTGGCGCTTTGGCGCCGCACGCACACTAACGGCCGGCCACCCGAGGGTGAGCCGGCCGTAGCGCGCTAGGTGTTACTGGGTGGTGCCGGGTGTTACGCCTTGGGGGCAGACGTCGCCTTGGCGTTCGTCTCGTAGGACGTGTTGGTCGACTCGAAGAAGTTCACCAGTTCGAGGGTGTCATTCGCGGTCGCCATCCACTTGGCCGGGTTCGAGACCTTGTAGTGCGGCTCGAAGCCGAGCTCCTCAAGGCGACGGTCCGCCAGGTACTTCACGTACTGGTTGATGTAGTTGGCGTTGAGGCCGAGGATTCCGCCGGGGAGAAGATCGTTGTTGTACTCCTCCTCCATCTCGACAGCATCCAAGATCATCTGGCGAATCTCGTCGGCGAACTCGGGCGTCTGCAGCTCGGGGTTCTCTTCGAGCACCGTGAGGATGAGGTTGATGCCGAACTTGAGGTGCAGGCTCTCGTCGCGAACAACCCAGTCCATGAGCGAACCGAAGTTGCGCAGCAGATTGCGCTGGCGGAACGACAGGGCAACCATAAAGCCCGAGTAGAACCAGATGCCCTCAAGCACGACGTTGTAGGCAACGAGGTTGCGCACGAAGTCCTGCTTGCCCTCAAGCGTCGTAATGTCGAGGGTCTCCTCGGTCATGCGACGGATGAACTTGACCTGGAACTCCTCCTTGCGCGCCATCGACGGGATGTCGACGTGCGCCGCGTAGGCCTTCTCGCGGTCGATCGGGAATGTCTCGAGCACATACTCGAACGACATGCAGTGGTTGGCTTCTTCCCACATCTGCTTGGCGAGGTAGAGGTGCGCCTCTGCCGCGTTGAGGTAGGGGTAGACGCCGAAGGCGAGCGCCTTGTTCACGAGCAGCTCGTTCGGGTTGAAGTAGCTCATGAGGAACGTGACGGCGTGGCGCTCTTCGTCCGTCATCTTCTTGAAGTCGGCGATGTCCTCGCCCAGCTGGATCTCGTTGGGGAACCAGGTGTTGGCGACGGCCTGGTCGTACAGGTCCATTGCCCACTGGTACTTGATCGGCTTGAGGAGGAGACCTTCTTGAATTCCGGTTCCGAGGATGCCCATGTGTTACTTCATCTTCTTTCTCACTGAATGATTCGGTGGGCCCTGAGGCCCTCAGCGGCACCCGCGTGGTGGCAGCGGGTGCCCATCGCGGCCTACTGGCAGCTATCGCACTGAAGCTCGTCCATCGGGTCTACGGGCACGTAGTACTCATCGGTTCCGTTCATCATTCACCTGCCTTCGGGGCAAGTCCGCCGAAGCCGCGGCGGGCAGGGGCGGCGGCAGCGGGCTGCGCGGCCTCGGCCGGGGCAGCAGCTGCGGGGGCGGCAGAGCCGAATCCACGCTTGGCACCCGTCGAGATCTCCTCGGCCTTGTTCACCTTGACGGTGGACTGCTCGGCCTGGTGACGCGGCTTCATGTGTAGGTAGTAGGTGGTCTTGACGCCACGCTCCCAGGCACCGTAATAGATGTCCATCATCTCGCCGAGGTCACGAGTCTCCAGGTACATGTTGCGGCTGATGGCCTGGTCGATCCACTTCTGGGCCCGGGCCGCGACCTCGAGGAACGAGTACGGCGAGAGCTGGAAGCTCGTCTTGTAGACCTCCTTGAGGTGGTCAGGAATCGACGCAACCCGCGAGATGTCGCCCTGGCTGCGCAGGATGTCCTCGCGCACGCTCTCCCAGAGGCCAAGCTTCTGCAGGTCGGCCACGAGGTTGCGGTTGACCTCAAGGAACTTGCCGTTGGAGGTCGAGCGGCTAAAGATCTGCGAGAACTGGGGGTCGAGGCCCGGCGTCGTTCCGGCAACAAGGCCGATGGATGCCGTGGGCGCGATCGCCATGAGGGTCGCGTTGCGCATTCCCCCCTTGACCTTCTCGCGCATGGCGTCCCAGTCGAGGCGCGTCTTGCGGTTGACCTTGATCTCAAGACCGCGGTCCTGCTCGGTCAGCGCAATGCTGTCGATCGGCACAAGGCCCTCCGACCAGCGGGATCCCTCGAAGTTCGGGTAGGCGCCACGCTCCTGGGCGAGGTCGGCGCTCTCGTCGATCGCCGCGTAGGAGACGTGCTCCATGATCTCGTCGATGAGGTCGTATGCCTCTTCGCTCTCGTAGCTGAATCCGAGGCGCTCGACGATGTCGGTGAAGCCCATGACGCCGAGGCCAACCGCGCGGTTCTGCTGGTTGGAGAAGTCGGCTTCGGCCACGGACGACCGCGTGATGTCGATGAGGTTGTCGAGCTGGCGCACCGCGAGGCGGGCGCTCTCTTCGATCTTGGCGAAGTCAATCGACACGGCGCCGGTCTCGCCGTCGACGAGGAGGTGGCGGCTCAGGTTGATCGAGGCGAGGTTGCACACGGAGACGTTGTCTTCGTCTTGCGGGAGGGTGATCTCGGTGCACAGGTTCGAGAGGTGAATCGTGCCAGTGTTGTTGTTGAGGGCACGGTTGTTGATCGTGTCCTTCCAGGTGAGCCACGGGTGGCTGGAGCCCTGCAGCGAGATCAGGATCGCCTTGAACTGCTCGCGGGCCTTGATCTTCTTGTGCATGCGCATTTCGCCGGCCTCGGCCATAGCGACGTACTCGTTGTAGCGGGCGGAGAAGGCCGCACCATAAAGCTCGTTGAGGTCCGTAACCTCGAGCGGGTCGAAGAGGTACCAGTCGTCATCCGTCTGCACGCGCTTCATGAACTCGTCGCTGATCCAGACGGCCGTGTTGGCGGTGCGGGTGCGGCGGTACGGGTCACCGGAGTTCTGGCGGAGGTCGAGGAACTCGGGGAAGTCGAGGTGCCAGTTCTCCATGTAGAAGCACAGGGCGCCGAACTTTTTGCCGCCGCGGCTGACCGCGCGCAGGATCGAGTCGATCGTGTGCATGAACGGGATCGGGCCCGTCGACGTGGTGTTGTTCGAGCGGATGGGCGAGCCCTGGGCGCGCAGCTTGGTCACGGAGAGGCCGATGCCACCCGTTCCCTTGGTGAGCCACATGACATCGCGCGTGGTCTTGGCGATGTGCTCCATGTCGTCCTGCATCTCCATGACGAAGCAGTTCGCGAGCTGGGGGTAGATCGTGCCGGCGTTGACGAGGGTGGAACCTGCCGCCAGGTATTCGAGCTTCGACATCTTGTTGTAGAACGCGATGGCCGCAGCGTTCGGGTCTGCCTCGTTGAGGGAGAGGCCCATGGCGATGCGCATCCAGAAGTACTGGGGCACCTCGAGTGCGTCGCCGTTGCGTCCCTTGATGCCGTAGCGGTTGTTGAGGGTGACGACGCCGATGTACTTGAGCAGCTCATCG
>NZ_JBACFR010000185.1:0-14930 GCF_056262345.1 Homoserinimonas sp. | reverse complement strand
GAAGAGGTCGCTGAGCGCTGGGGCGCCAAGGTCGCCGCAGAGGGGGACTCCTGGTGGCGGGCGCAGCCGGATGCTGACAAGGGCCAATTCCTGCAGCAACAGCAGCAGATTCAGGCCGATTTTCGGGCGGCGTTGGAGTCGGAGGAGCCGGCGAGCGGCGACATCGCGCAGGAGATTGTGCGCCGCCACGTCGACTGGATTCGCGCAGGCTGGCAGGGGCGAGAGGTGCCGGGCGAGGCGATCCGGGGCCTCGGGCAGATGTACGTGGACGACCCGCGCTTCGGCGTGAGCTATGGCGGCCTCGAGGGGGCGACCTACGTGAGGGATGCGATGGTGGCCTACGCGGACAGGCTGTAGCCGAGCTCGCGGTTGGGCACTCGGCCGTAGCCGTCGCGCCGCACCACCTCGATGGTCGCCAGGGCGGCCCAGGCGCTGAGCGCGGCGATGGCGATGGCGAATCCGATCATGCTGATGCCTCCTTCGGGACTATGGGTGCGTACGGGTTGAGGGGGGCGGAGTCCTCGTCGTCGCCCGACCCCGACCCTGAGCCCGAGCCCGACCCCGAGCCGGAGCCCGACCCCGGCTTCTCGGGAACACGGAGCAGAGGCAGGGTCACTCCGACCATGGGCCCGATGAGCAGGGCGAATGCGAGCGTTCCGAAGCCCACGACGCCCCCGAGCATCCAGCCGATCACGAGCACTGTGGCCTCGATGCCGGTGCGCACCGCCCAGATCGGCCAGCCGGTGCGGTTATGCACGCCGGTCATGAGCCCGTCTCGCGGGCCGGGCCCGAAGCGGGCGCCGATGTAGAGCCCCGTGGCGATCGCGAGCAGCGCAAGCCCTCCCGCGAAGAGGGTGATCTGTGCCCAGAGCTGGGTGGGGCTGCCGATGAGGAGCAGGCCGAGGTCGGCGGAGGGGCCGACGAGCAGGGCGTTGAGCACGGTGCCGATGCCGGGCTTCTGCCGGATGGGAATCCAGAGCAGGAGAACAACTCCCGAGATGAGCACCGTGACAAGGCCGAATCCGAGCCCCGTCTGCACGGCGATCCCCTGTGACAGCACATCCCACGGGGTCGCCCCCAGGCCAGCGCGCAGCATCATGGCGATGGCGAGGCCGTAGAAGAACAGGCCGCTCAGGAGTTGAAGGATTCGTCGGGTCACGTACATATCCAATTGGTCAACTGGCCTTCTATCAAGAGGCCAATCTGCCTATAGTGGCCCGTATGTCCACTCTGACAGCCCGCGCACTGGCCTCTCTTCTGGGCGATTGGCGTGCGAACGGCGCCGCCTATGTGGCGCTCGCCGACCGCATCCGACTGCTCGTGCTCGACGGGCGAATCCCCGTGGGCACCCGCATCGCCGCAGAACGCGAACTCGCCGAACATCTGGGCCTCAGCCGAACCACGGTGTCGTCGGCCTACGCCGAACTGCGCGACGCCGGGTACCTGGATAGCGTGCGCGGGTCGGGCAGTGTGACGCGCCTTCCGCACAGGCCGCTCGCGCTCGCCGAGCCGGCAGGCAGCGAGTTTCTCGACTTCACCAAGGCCGCCCTACCTGCGATTCCCGGGGTGGCCGAGGCCGTCCGCCGTGCAGCCGATGAGCTGCCGTCCTATCTGGGAGACACCGGGTTCGACCCTTTCGGGCTGCCCGTGTTGCGCGCGGCCATCGCCGACCAGTTCTGCCGGCGAGGGCTCGCAACCCACCCCGAGCAGATCATGGTGACGATCGGTGCCCAGCACGCCATCGCCCTGCTTGCGCGCACCCTGATTGGTCGCGGCGACAGTGCGCTGATCGAGGTGCCGACCTACCCGCACGCCTTCGAGGCGGTGCGGGGTGCCGGCGCCCGCATCGTTCCCGTCAGCGTGAGCGTTGAAGACGGCTGGGATGAGGCCGCGCTGGAGCAGGGCATCCGTCGCAGCAGCCCCGCGATCGGCTACCTCATGCCCGATTTTCACAACCCCACGGGGTGCAGCATGTCGCTCGAGCTTCGCGAACGGGTGGCGGGGCTGGCGAGCATGCACGGCACCAGACTCATCGCCGACGAGACCATGGCCGAGCTTGGCATCGACAGGGCCGACCCCATGCCGCCGTTGGCGAGTTTTGGGGATGCGATCACGGTGGGGTCCGTCGGCAAGACGGTGTGGGGCGGCCTGCGGGTGGGGTGGATTCGCGCGGAACCGGCGCTCATTCAGCGGCTCGCCCGCAACCGGCTAGCGGGCGACCTGGGCACTCCGATTCTTGAGCAGCTCGTGGTGACGCATGTGCTCGACGACTACGAGACGGTGCTGAAGACCCGCAGGGAGCAGCTGAGGGCAGGTCGGGATCACCTCGTTTCTGCCCTCACCCGAGCGTTCCCCGAATGGTCGGTGCCCCTCGCCGGGGGCGGGCTTACGACGTGGGTCAACCTCGGTGCCCCCGTCAGTTCTCAGCTCACGCTGGCCGCGCGCGCCGAAGGGCTCGCCGTTACGGCGGGGCCACGTTTTGGCATCGACGGCGCATTCGAACGCCACCTTCGCATCCCGCACAGCTACTCGCCCGCCGAAACTGATCGAGCCGTTGCCGCTCTGCGGGCGGCCTGGGATTCGCTCACCCCTGCACTGCACTCCGAGCCAGAGTTGCTCTCGATGGTCGTCTAGCCGAGCGCGGCGTCAGCGGATCGGGGAGATTCCGGCACGCGCAGCCGCGGCATGAAAAAGTGCACAAGCGGCCCGATCAGCAGCGCGAAAGCGAGGGTGCCCACCCCGACGTTGCCGCCGAGCAGCCAGCCCAGCAGTAGCACGACCCCTTCGATCGAGGTTCGAATCGCCCAGATCGGTTTTCCGCTGACTCGGTGCAGGCCGGTCATGAGACCGTCCCGCGGACCGGGGCCAAATCGGGCGCCGATGTAAAGGCCCGTGGCGAAGCCGTTGAGCACGAGTCCCACCGTGAAGAACGCAATGCGCTGCCACAGCTCCGTGGGTTCGGCAAAAATTGCGAAGCCGAGCTCGATGAACGGGCCCACCAGAAGCGCGTTGAGAACCGTGCCAACCCCCGGCTTCTGCCGCAGCGGAATCCACAGCACCAGCAAGCAGATGCTGATGATCACGGTGAAAGCGCCGAAGGGGAGCCCGAACACGCGAACGAGCCCCTGGGTGAAGACATCCCAGGGGGGAACGCCGACGACGGCGCGGATGATGAGGGAGATGCTGAGGCCAAAAAGCACGAGGCCGATGGACAGCTGAAGCACTCGTCGGAGCATCGTGGATCTCAAAGGCACGATCTCATTCTGGCATTCGGTGAGCGAACAACTCATTCTGCTGAAATACTTGGACTTCAGCTTTGCGAGCCCCGGGAGAACCGTGCATCTGCTTTCCGTCTTTAGCCTGCGCAACCGGGCACTTATCGCCCTCGTCACAATCGTGGTGGCGATCTTTGGCACCATCTCCCTGACAAGCCTTAAGCAAGAGCTGATCCCGTCGATCTCGTTCCCGCAACTGGTGATCGTGACGGCCTACCCCGGAGCGGCGCCGGAGGTGGTCAATGAGGATGTCAGCACCCCCATCGAGACCGCCATCCAGGGTGTTGCCGGCCTCGAGGGAACGACCGCAACATCCCGCACCAATGTTTCGACAATTTCGGCGTCGTTCGAATACGGCACGAACCTGGCGACGGCGGAGCAGAAGGTCACGCAGGCGATCAACCGCATCAAGTCGACCCTGCCGGCCGATATCGACCCCCAGGTCATCACCGGCTCGATCGACGACCTGCCCGTCGTGCAGATCGCCGTCACGAGCGACCTCGATATTCGTGAACTCAGCAGCCTGCTTGAGGCGTCGACGATCACCGACATCCAGGCTCTCGAGGGCGTGCGTGAGGCAAGCCTGCTCGGCACCGTCGGGCAGCGCGTGGTCATTTCTCCCGACCTCGCTACCCTGACCGCCCTCGGCGGCAGTACCGCCGACATCACCGACGCTCTCGACTCCAACGGCATTCTGTTGCCAGCAGGCGAGATCACAGAAGACGGCAAGACTCTCTCCGTGCAGGCGGGTGTTCGCCTCGACTCGACGGAGGGAATCGCCTCGCTGCCGCTGGTCGGCGTGCTGCGCGATGGCGTTCCCGTCACGATCGGTGAGGTTGCCGAGGTCGCGATCGAGGACGACCCCGTCACCGGCATCTCCCGCGTCAATGGCGAGCCTTCGCTGACGATCGCCGTGACCAAGACGCCCGATGGCAACACGGTTTCGGTCTCGAACGCGATTAGGGATGCGCTGCCTGGCCTGGCGGAATCCCTCGGCAACAACACGGAGTTCACGGTCGTCTTCGACCAGGCGCCGTTCATCGAGCAGTCGATCGACAGTCTTGCGACCGAGGGTGTTCTCGGCCTGATCTTTGCCGTCATCGTGATTCTCGTGTTCCTGATGTCGATCAGATCGACCCTGGTAACCGCAATCTCGATCCCCGCATCGGTGCTCATCACCTTTATCGGCATGCAGGTCTCTGGGTACACGCTCAACGTGATTACCCTCGGCGCCCTCACGATCTCCATTGGACGTGTCGTCGACGACTCGATTGTGGTCATCGAGAACATCAAGCGCCACATCGGTTTGGGTGAGCGCAAACTCGTGGCCATCCAGACTGCCGTCAAGGAGGTCGCTGCCGCGATCACCGCGTCGACCGTCACCACGGTCGCGGTGTTCCTGCCGCTCGCGCTCGTCGGCGACATCACGGGCGAGCTGTTCCGGCCGTTCGCCCTCACGGTCACGATCGCCCTTGCCGCGTCGCTGTTCGTATCGCTCACGATCGTTCCCGTTCTTGCCTACTGGTTCCTCGGCAACGACAAGAAGAAGGCGGCGGTCGCCCCCGCGAGCCCCGAATACCTGGATACGAGCACGGCGATTCTGCAGCTGCAGAACCCGGGCGTCGAGGTGCCGTCACGTCGCGCTCGCCGCGAGGCACGCGAGAGGGCCATCGCGGAGCAGGAAGAGAAGCCGACCCGACTGCAAAAGTCGTACCTGCCCATCCTCAACTTCACCCTCAAGCGACCGGCGCTCACCCTCGTTGCTGCGGCCCTCGTCCTCCTGGGCACGGTCGCGATGGTGCCGAGCATGAAGACCAACTTCATCGGTGACAGTGGCCAGAACACCCTCACGGTGACGCAGACGCTGCCCGTTGGTACGAGCCTCGAAGCTCAGGATGAGGCGGCCACGGTCGTAGAAGAGACGCTTCGCAGCATCGAGGGCATCGAGACGGTGCAGCTGTCACTCGGCAGCGGAGGCAACTCCCTCGCCGCCGCGTTCGGCGGTGGAGGTGGCGCCACCTTCTCCATCACAACAGACCCCGATGTCGATCAGGAGGCCCTGCAGGCCGAGGTGCGCGACGAGCTGGCTGCGCTTGAGAATGCAGGCGAGGTTGCGCTGGCCACGGCTGGCGCGGGCTTCGCGTCCTCCGATATTGACGTCGACATCACCGCCAACAGCCGCGAAGACCTCCAGACCGCTGCGGATGAGGTGCTCGCCGCAGTGCGCGACCTCGATGTGACCGCCGAGGCGACAAGCAACCTCTCCAACTCGCAGCCGTACATCGCGATTGTGGTTGACCGCGAGGCTGCAGCGGAGCGCGGGCTCAGCGAGGTCGCCGTGGGTGGCATCGTGTCGCAGTCCATGCTGCCCCGCGCCGTCGGCAGTGTCGTCATCGACGAGACGACCCTGTCGATCTACGTCGACCCCGGCACGTCTCCGGCCACCATCCAGGAGCTGCGCGAATTCATCATCCCCACCGCAACGGGGCTGATTCCGCTCTCCGATCTGGCTACTGTCGAACAGGTTGACGGCCCGGCGAGCATCACCACCATCAAGGGTGTGCGGTCGGCGACCGTGAGTGTCACCCCCAACGGCGACGACGTCGGAACAGCCTCGGCTGAGATCCAGACGGCAGTCGACGGGGTCGACCTGCCCGCTGGCGCGAGCGCTGAGCTGGGCGGTGTGACGGCGCAGCAGGCCGACGCCTTCCAACAGCTGGGGCTTGCGCTTCTCATCGCGATCCTCATCGTCTACGTCGTGATGGTTGCCACGTTCAAGAGCCTCCGACAGCCGCTGCTTCTGCTCGTCTCGGTGCCGTTCGCGGCCACGGGAGCCATCGCGCTGCAGGTTATCTCGGGCGTTCCGCTCGGGGTGCCGTCGCTGATCGGTGTGCTGATGCTCATCGGCATCGTCGTGACGAACGCCATCGTTCTCATCGACCTGGTCAACCAGTATCGGGAACGCGGGATGAAGGCGATGGATGCTGTCGTGCACGGCGCGAGCCGCAGGCTCCGCCCCATCCTCATGACGGCGCTGGCCACGATCTTTGCGTTGTTGCCCCTGGCAATCGGGCTCACCGGCCACGGCGGCTTTATTTCGCAGCCGCTGGCGATCGTCGTGATCGGTGGACTCATCTCGTCCACGGTTCTCACCCTCGTCGTTCTGCCCTCGCTGTACTACCTCGTCGAGGGTGCGCGCGAGCGCCGTGAGGACCGCCGCGCGGCCAAGCGCGAGGGCCCCACGCCTACCCCGGGGGAGCCCGCTGCCGCTAGCGCCGTTGCTGCCGGTGCCGCTGGTGCCGGTGCTGCCGCTGTCGCCGTGTCGGCCGAGGAGATCGCCACGGCAGACACCCGGGATGTTCCGATTCCGGATGCTGGCGCGACCGAGCAGCCGCAGGCAACGCCTGAGGCGGCCGAGCCTGAGGTGGCCGAGCCTGAGGTTAGCGAGCCTGAGGCGGCCGAGCCTGAGGCTAGCGAGCCGGAACCGGAGCTGACCGAGCCGACCGAGCAGCCCGAACCCACCGATGAGGCTCCCGAGCCCACCGACAACCCCACCGGCGAGCAGAGCGTCCCGGAGTCTGACGACCCCGAGCGGCCCGCTCCCGGGCAGCCGAACGAGTAGCGGTTTTCGGCTCTCCATAGCCGATCCCACCAATATTCGGGAGTTCATTACTCCGCACTAATAAGTTTTACTCGGGATGACTCGCACCCGTGCGGGGGTCTTCTGGGGCGTCTAGTTTCGTGCCCTATGAAGACTCCTCGCACAGCATCCGTCGCCTCCGTTCGGCATCCCCGGCGCATTGTCGCCCGGGCTGCAGCCCTCGCCGTTGTCGTGACCATGGGCCTCGCCGGATGCACGGCGACGGTGGCCGTCGTCGACCCGTCCGGGGTCAGCGAGGCGGATAAGCGCGGTGGCGAGCTCATCTACCTCGACGCAGAAATCCCCACGTCGGCGCAGGTTCACGACAGCGGCACGTGGCAGACGCGAGCTCTTCAGCAGAACATCACCGACCGCCTCATCTATCGCAACGCGGAGACGGGCGAGTTTGAGCCATGGCTTGCCGAGAGCTGGGAGATCAGCGCAGACGGCACCGTCTACACGTTTGTGATCCGAGAGGGCGTTACCTACAGCGACGGCTCGGCCCTCGATGTCGCCAGTGTCAAGCGCAACCTTGAATGGCAGGCGTTGGGCGACCCAGAGAAGGCAATCTCGCCGAACCCCGTGTTTCCTGGCGAGCTTGAGGTGACGACGGATGCTGCGGCCAACACGGTCACCGTCACGCTGGCCGCCCCTTACGCTCCGCTGCTGGGCGCTCTCACCGGCTGGGCCTCTGGCCTGGTCGCCGATGCGACGATCGACGCGACTCGCGAAGATCAGTCGCTCTTTGTCAATCTCATCGGCAGCGGCCCGTTCGTCGTGGAGTCGGAGGTCTATGGCAAAGAGGTCGTGCTCAAGCGCCGCGATGGCTATGCCTGGGCGCCGCCCAGCTCGCCCAATCAGGGCGAGGCCTACCTCGACAAGGTGATCGTCGCGCCGATCCAAGAAGACAGCGTGCGGCTCGGCAGCATCAAGTCCGGGCAGGCAGATCTGATTCGGTATGTGCAGCCGACGGAGGAGGATGCTCTCGCCGACCAGGGCTTTCACATCGTGAGCCGTTCGGGCGTCGGGCTGACGAACCAGTGGATCATCAAGCAGTCCGCACCGTTTCTCGACGACGTGAATGTGCGCAAGGCCCTGCAGTCGGGCATCAACCGCGCCAAGATCGCCGAAGATCTCTACACCGACAACTGGAGCGTCGCGTCGAGCGTGCTCAGCCCGGGAACGTTCGGATACAAGGACGAGTCGGCCCTTCTCGCCTACGACCCCGCTGCGGCAGTTGAGTTGCTCGAGCAGTCGGGGTGGACCGCGCTTAATTCGGAGGGTTACCGAATCAAGGGCGGCGAAACGCTCTCAGTGCTCACCTATTTGGATGTCTATGACAACACCTCTCGCGCGTTGTTTCAGGCGATCCAGGTGCAGCTCGCCGAGATCGGGATCGAACTCGTTATCAAGGAGATCGACTACTCGAGCTACTGGGCAACCGCCTTCGACGACCCGGAGGTGGGGGTGCTTCGGGTGGGCTGGCCGCATCCTGACCCCATTGGTCTTAACGAGTACTACGCGGGGGGCAAAGGTGGCCTTCTCGCCCTCGCCAGCGACGATGCTCAGCTCGACGCACTGCTCGCGGCTCACGTCACCGCAACGGACGACGCCGAGAGAGAGGCCGCTCTCGGGGCACTGCAGGACTACCTGATCGGGCAGGCGTATGTCTTGCCGATTCTCGACGACAGTCAGGTTTATGTCGCCGCGCCTCGTCTGCAGGGGTTCACCCTGAGCGACGGCGCCCTTCCGCAGTACTACAACGCGTGGATCGCCGACTAGCGCCATGGGCCGGCGCAGCTTCGTCATCAAACGCATCGGGCAGTCGCTGCTCGTCATCGCGCTCGCTTATACCCTCGTGTTCTTCACGCTGTTTGTGTTGCCAGGGGATCCCCTCGAGTCGCGGATTAACAGCCCTCTCAACCCGCTTCCGCAGGAGGCGATCGGCCCGCTGCTGGCCTATTACAACTTCGACCGCGGGGCGATCGAGCAGTTCGTGATCGCCGTGGGCCGGCTGTTCTCTGGCGACCTGGGGTACTCGCTCGTCAATGGCAATTCGGTGGCGAGCCTGCTGCAGCAGGCGATCGGTGAGACCGTTGTGCTCTCCCTCACCGCCCTCGCTTTCACTGCGGTCATCGTGCTGACGGTGGCTCTCACGGCCGTGTTCGCGCCCTCCCGGCACCTGAGGGCGGCGGCCCGCGCGCTTCCCGTGGTCTTTCTGTCGACCCCGAGCTTCTTGGTCGGGTTCTTGCTGCTGCAGGTGTTCGCGTTTCAGTTGGGCTGGGTGTCGTCCATTCGGGATCAGGGGTTCATCTCGTACATCCTTCCCGCGGCCACGCTCTCCATTGCCGTCAGCGGCACGATCACCCAGGTGCTGATTCAGGGTCTCGACAGGGCATCCCGAGAACCGTTTGTCATGGTTCTCCGGGCGAAGGGCGTGCCGCAGTCGTCGATCGTGGCGCGGCACATTCTGCCGAACGGTTCCATTCCCACCCTCACGCTTTTCGCCCTGACGGTCGGCGAGCTGCTCGCGGGCGCGGTTGTCGTCGAGACGGTGTTCAGCAGAACGGGAATCGGGTTTCTCACCCAGCAGGCGGTCCGCGATCAGGACACCCCGGTCATCCTCGCCGTCGTCGTGCTCATCTCCACGGTTTTTGTGGTGATCAACCTCATCACCGACCTGCTCTATCCGGTGATCGACCCTCGGATCGGTGCCGCCCTCTTCTCTCCTGAGCATGCCCCGCGGCGCGGCTTCAGTCTCGCCCGACGAAAGATTGCGGTGGTCGCGAAATGACTCGTGTATCTCTCCTTGTATCGGCCGCGGCGCCGTCGCCGCTGCGTGCGGTGCTCTCCCACGCTCGCCCCGCAGATTTTGCGTCCGCCGCCTGGGTGCTTGCTCTCGTGCTGGCGGTGCTCGTGCCAGCGCTTCTGACCCCGTTTAGCCCGCTGGTGCCTGCGGGGGCGGTGCTCGACGCTCCCTCGCTGGCGCATCCGTTCGGCACCGACTACCTCGGCCGCGACCTGCTCTCGCGGGTGATCTTCGGCACCTCGCGCACACTCCTCGGTTCGGCCGTGGCGGTCACGATCGGCCTGGGAGTGGGTACGGTGCTCGGTCTGATCGCGGCGTCGTTCGGCGGCATCATCGACGCCGTGATCAGCCGCGTTGTGGATGTTCTGCTCTCGATCCCCGGGCTGCTGCTGTCCATGGTCATCGTCGTTGCGCTCGGCTTCGGCACGATCAACGCGGCAATCGCCGTGGGCGTCTCGTCGATTGCCGTGTTCACCCGACTGATGCGTTCAGAGGTGCTCACGGTGAAGAACCTGCCGTTTGTGGAGGCCAGTCACCATCTGGGCAATACCCGGTGGGCTGTGCTGCGCCGCCACATCTTTCCCAACTCGTTCACCGCTGCGCTGTCGCTGACGGCGCTGCAGTTTGGGCTGTCGATCCTGTGGATCTCGGCGCTGAGCTTTTTGGGCTACGGATCACCGCCACCCCAACCCGAGTGGGGCCTGCTCGTGAGCGAGGGCCGTGAGTACATCGTTTCGTCACCCTGGCTCGTCCTGCTGCCGGGTCTGGTCATCACCGTAACCGTGCTCTCGATCAGCCGGTTGGGTCATTTCGCCACAGAGAGGTTGAGCTCATGAGTACACGGAACGATGTCGTCGCAGTGAAGGACCTGCGCATTGCCTATCGCCAGGGTCGGCTGAGCGCCAGGGGTGCAGAGACGGAGGTCGTCCACGGCGTCTCGTTCGAGCTCGGCCGCGGCGAGACGCTCGCCCTGGTGGGTCAGTCGGGATCGGGAAAGAGCACGATTGCCCTCGCCGTCGCAGGGCTTCTGCCGGCGAACGGTCGCATCACCGCTGGCACGGTATCCGTCTCGACCGCTGGCGGGTCGCTCGATGTCACGTCGCTCAGCCAGTCGTCCTGGCAGGGTCTCCGCGGCACGACGATCGGGTTCGTTCCGCAAGATCCGTTGAGCTCGCTCGTCCCCCTACGCCGCGTCGGGCACCAGATCGCGCAGTCGTTGCTACTGCACAACGTGGTCCCCCGCAGCGACGTTGCCGCCGCCGTGGTCAGCCTGCTCGACCGGGTGGGGGTGCGCAATCCCCAGCAACGCGCCCGCGCGTATCCGCACGAGCTGTCGGGCGGGCAACTGCAGCGAGTGCTCATCGCCATTGCGATCTCGGCCAACCCCAGCATCCTCATCGCCGACGAACCGACGAGTGCCCTCGACGTGACCGTGCAGCGCACTATTCTCGATCAGCTCGCCGAGCTCCAGAGTGACCTGGGCCTTGGCGTGCTCTTCATAACCCACGACCTCGCCCTCGCCCAGGAGCGCAGCGACGCGATCGCCGTGCTCAACCGGGGCGAACTCAAGGAGTACGGGTCGGCCCATCGCGTTCTCGATTCTCCGCGTGACGCCTATACGGTGGCCCTCCTCGCCAACGCCCCCGCGCTCTCGCTCACCAAGTACGACGATCGCGCGCATCGCCCGGCGCTGGATGCTCCCGCAATCATCGAGGTTGACAAAGTCACCAAGTTCTATGGCCCGCCCCAGGGTGCGCCCACTCTGGGTGGCGTGTCGCTCAGCCTCGCCGAGGGTGAAATCCACGCGCTCGTCGGGGAGTCCGGTTCGGGCAAGACAACGCTTGCCCGGGTGATCGCGGGGCTCACGGGGTTCAGCTCCGGGCAGGTCAGGGTGGGTGACGCCCTGCTCGCGCAGCATCCACAACTCGTCAATCACAACGCCCGCACGGTGCAACTCGTTTATCAGAACGCGTTGGCGGCCATCGATCCGCGCTATTCGGCAGGACGCGCAATCGAGGAGCCGCTCATCATCAACGGGGTAGGCAATCGGGCCCAGCGCGCAGCAGCAGTCGGCGAGGCGCTCGATCTCGTGGCGTTGCCGAGCGCTGTTCTTGACCGCAGGCCGCGGGAGCTTTCCGGCGGACAGCGTCAGAGGGTTGCCCTCGCGCGGGCGCTCGTCTTGGCGCCTCGAGCGCTGGTGCTCGATGAGCCGACGTCGGCGCTGGACGTCACCGTGCAAGCCCAGATCATCGATCTCTTGCTCGACCTGCAAGAGAAATTGGGGCTCAGCTACCTGCTGATCTCGCACGACCTCAGCCTCGTTCGACAGGTTGCCCATCGCGTGAGTGTTCTCGAGCGCGGCACGATCGTCGAACACGGCGATGTGCGCACCATTTTTGATTCCCCCCGGCACGACTACACGGCAGAGCTCATCAATGCCATTCCCGGTCGTCGCCCCCTCGCAACGGTTGGAGCCGCATAATGCCATCACAAGACAACGCCAACGCCCACGCCCAGAAGTCTGCCGACGCCGGCTTCGAGACTGACTTCTCCGCGCTTCTCGCCGACATCCGAAGCGGCGTAATCGAGCGGGACCGCGACAGGGTGCTGCCGGTCGAGCAGATTCGGGCACTCCAGTCGCTCGGATTCGGCAGCCGCCGGCTGCCGAGCGAGAGCGGAGGCGCCGGTGACAGCGTTGAGCAGTTCTTTGACAAGCTCATTCGTCTCGCCGCCGCTGATTCGAATGTGGCTCACGCCTTTCGTGGGCATATCGGCTTCGTCGACGAAGTGCTGCTTGAGCCAGACTCTCCCCGTCGGCGAACGTGGCTCGACCGCGTCGCCCGAGGCGACCTGGTCGGCAACGCCCAGTCGGAGCGCCAGGCCACAACGCAGATCATGACCACGCTCACGCGGGAGGGCGACCAGCTGGCGCTCACGGGCACCAAGTACTACACGACGGGCAGCATCTTCTCCGACTGGATACAGCTTTCTGCCCTGGTGGAAGACGAGTTCGTTGATGTGATCGCGCCTGCCACGCACCCAGGAGTGCTATCGGTCGATGACTGGGACGGCTTCGGCCAGCGTCTGACCGGCAGTGGAACCACAACGTTTGTCGATGTTCCCGTATCGCCGGACGACGTGCGGCCCTACACAACGGACGGGGCGCGAGAGGTATATCTCTCCGCCGTCTTTCAACTAGTTCTGCTCGCCGTGGTCGCGGGCATCCTCCACTCTGCTCTCGACGACACGACAGCGTTCGTTCAAGCGCGCAGAAGGACCTTTGGTGTCTCGGGAGAATCGCTCCCGCGGGAGGACCCGCTCGTGCAGAGCGTGGTCGGCGAACTCTCGTCGGCGGCATGGGCGGCCCGCGCGCTCGTGCTGTCGACCGCGAGAGAACTCGACGCCGTGAATCGGGCGCAGCAGAACGGTGAGGCCGACATCGACAGCGTTCGCGCGGCGCAGTTCACCGCGTACCGGGCCCAGCAGATCGTGCTGCCCCTCGCGCTGAAGGCGACCGGTGAACTGTTCGAGGTGGGGGGAGCATCCGCCGTCAGTTCCCATCTCGGGCTAGATCGTCACTGGAGAAATGTGCGCACGATCGCCTCGCACAACCCGGCCGTGCAGAGGAGGCGGGCTCTCGGCGACTTCGTTCTCAACGATCGATTGCCCGTCTGGGGGGCGACGCGAACTGACGCAGAACAGCCCGTCTCGACGGGAGCAAAGCGATGAGCGGCGGCCAGCCCAAGCGGCTCATCCTGAACCTGTTCGAAATGAACTGCGTCAGCCACATCACCCACGGGCTCTGGCGGCTGCCCGACAACAATCGGCACCGCTTCAACGACATCGGCTACTGGATCGAGCTGGCGAAGCTGCTCGAGGATGGCGGTTTCGACGCCGTCTTCTTGGCGGATGTCACGGGCGCCTACGACACGTTCCGTGACGGGCCAGAGACGGCGCTGAGGGAGGGACTTCAGATCCCCAGCAATGACCCGCTGATGGTGATTCCGGCGATGGCGGCCGTCACCAAGCATCTGGGCTTTGGGGTTACCTTCTCCACGAGTTACGAGCCGCCGTTCTCGTTTGCGAGACGGCTCAGCACGCTCGACCATCTCACCAACGGCAGGGTCGGCTGGAACGTGGTCACCTCCTACTTGCCCAATGCGGCCCGCAATTTTGGTCTGGCCGACGAGATCCCCCATGACGACAGATACCGCAAGGCCGACGAATACCTCGACGTGCTCTACAAGCTCTGGGAGGGGTCATGGGATGACGACGCCGTGATCGCCGACCGGGTGGGCAACGTCTACACGCGCCCACAAGGGGTTCGCTACATCAACCACGTCGGCGAACACTTTGCGGTCGCCGGCCCGCACCTGTGCGAGCCGTCGCCGCAGCGGACTCCCGTCATCATCCAGGCCACCGCATCGCCCGCCGGGGTCGCGTTCGCCGGCCGCCATGCCGAAATGGTGTTCACCGGTGGGTCAACGCGAGAGCAGGTGAGCCGAGGGATCGAATCGCTCAAGGATGCTGCTGAGCTCAATGGGCGGCCCCGCGATTCGATCAAGGTCGTGGTGCAGGCCGGAATCGTCGTGGGTCGCACCCTCGAGGAGGCCGAGCAAAAGCGAGTGCTGTTCGAGCAGAACGCGAGCGTCGAAGGGCGCCTGGCCCATGCAAGCCTTCCGTTCGACCCGACCGCCCACGAGCCGTCCGTCACGGTGGGGCAAGCGCTCGCCGCAGAGGGCAAATCGGAGCATCCTGCTGCGGCGTTCTTGCCGGTCGCCGTGACCGTCGCCGATTTCATTCGCGATTTTGTTGCCTCGTGGGAGGACCAGTTCTTCGTGTGCGGAACACCAGAAACCGTTGCAGACAGCATCGAATCCTGGCTCGACGACGACGGAATCGACGGCATCAACCTGCGCCAATATCACTCGTTCGGCACGGCCCAGGACTTTATTGAGTTGGTCGTTCCCGAGCTTCGTCGGCGCGGCCGGCTGCCCCAGCAGCGCGCTGCGGATGCCGAACCGCGCACCCTGCGGGAGGTGCTTTTCGGTGGCGAGGCGCGGCTGCAACAGCCCCACATCGCCACCCGCTACCGCGGAGGCGCGAATCTCGATTCGCCCCTCGCGCGGCTTGAGCTCACGCCACCAGCGCCGACCGCGGTCGGCTAGGCGTGCGCCGGATCCGCTCGACGCGCCCACAACCCGCT
>NZ_JBACFR010000184.1:0-6277 GCF_056262345.1 Homoserinimonas sp. | reverse complement strand
CTCTGAGCTTGCGGCCCGCATTCTCAGGCTGAGGGCAGGGCATCCTGTGTCATCTGCGCCACGGGCGTTTGCCTGCGCCTCGGACCGCCGCTGAGCACGTCGACGAGGCGGTCAAGATCGGCGTGGAGCCCCCGGCCCAGACGCAGGGCGAGCAATGGTTCGAGCGCGGCTGCCGCTCCCCGCCCGCGAATCACGAGGGCCGCCGTGATCTTGGACCCCGTGCCGCAGGGTTCGATGCGGTAGCTGCCGCCGCCCTGCCAAGGCTGCCCATCGAATCGCCAGGCGAGGTACTCACCCGCCTCGACTGCAGCGATCTTCCACCGCAGCCTGATCGTGCGCCCGGCCAGCTCGGCGCGGGTCCATCCGCTCAATCCGACGACGGGCTCCATCGCGGCGTAATTGCCCCCTGGGCCCTCATAGCTGCTCTCTACCGCAGGGCTTCGCCACAGGGCTTCGTTCTCCATGCGGCAGAGAAAGGCGAATACGGATGCGGGGTCACGGTCGACAGCGACAGTGCGGATCTTCTTCACAAAGGCTCCTGGCGGTTCGGGTCACGCCAGTTTGGCGCACGAAGCAGCTGCGGGCAATGCTCAATTTTTCCTAGCCCCGGCGCCGTAGGGGAGCGCTACCAGCCCCGCTCCCGCCATTCGGCGAGATTGGGCCGTTCCTCGCCCAGCGTCGTGGCATCGCCATGGCCGGGATGCACATGCGACTCATCCGGGTAAACGTCGAAGAGTCGCTCCTCGACATCGTCGATCAGGCTCGCGAATCTCGCCGGGTCGCGGTCGGTATTGCCCACCCCTCCCGGGAAGAGGCTGTCCCCGCTAAAGATGTGCGATACCCCAGAAGGGTCGTCGTACACGTAGGCGATTGACCCGGGAGTGTGGCCGCGCAGATGGACCGCCGTCAGATCGAAGCCTTCGAACCGTGCCACATCGCCATGCTCAAACCGCACGTCAACGCTCGCACCCGTCGCCTCTTCGATGGCATCGGCGTCCACCTCGCCAGCGCCAATGAGGGCATCGGTGCGTTCCGCCAACTCCGCGAGAGCGCGAATGTGGTCGGGGTGTCGATGGGTCGTGGCAATCAGCGCCAACCGCGTCGGCTCAAGGCTGTCTTCGATCGATTCTGTGAGCATCCGCTCGATCGCCTCCACATCATCCGCAGCATCAATCAGCACCTGGATGCCCGTCTTCTTTGAGGTGATGAGGTACACATTGTTGTTCATCGCCGAGACGGGGATGCTGCGAATAACAACGTCGTCGAGGTCATGCACGAGAGCCATAGAGTGAGCCTAACCAGCCCGGGGGCTAGTGCACCGTGAGTAGTTCGGAGTGCTGGCCGTCGGCCGCCAACGCGATCGCCGCTTCGGGCGTGGCCACCCTAAAGCTGAAGGTTTCTTCGAGGTAGAGCTGCACGGCATCCGTCGTGTAGCCGGAGAAGCCAATCGCCAGGTCCTCGCCGGACTCGAATAAAAAGTCGCCTCCGCGCAGACTCACGACAACGCCGCCCTCCACCCCGGGGGTCCACACGATGGGGCCGCCCAGAATCTGCCGCACGTGGTCGAAGAGCGGGTAGCCGCCCTCCTCTTCTGTTTCGACAATCGACGTGTAGGTTTCTGGAGCCACGGCCAGCCCGTAGGGGCCGCTGACGCCCGAACTCAGCAGCGTTTCGACCGCTTTGGCAACACGCTTGGGGTAGTCGTTAAAGTCGGCGACCCTGGGCACAGGGGAGTGCGGGGTCGCCTGCGTGATCCCCGTGATGCCGGCGCCATCCCAGCCGTGAAAAACGGCCGCGTTCTCGAGCGACGCCAGCCTCAGTGCCGCATCCGCAAGGGCGTCGACATCGGTGTCGACTGCTCCGCGGTCGAAGTTCTGCAGCTCGTCGCGAGACATTTCGAAGTCGGCGCGGACCTCGGTGAGCGGCAGCACCCTGCGCAGCTTTGCGGTCAATCCATCGACCGGCATCTCGGCGATCGGGGTTGTGCGCCCGACGACGCTCGCCGAGTGCTTCCACCCCAGCGGGCCGGCAAAATCGACCAGCTTTCGTGCGCCGAGGGCAGCGACCAAACGATCCCGTGCCTCCTGATCGAGCATGCGCCAGCCAGGGCGTGAGATGGGGGCATGGCGGCGAAGCAGATGTCCGAGAGTCATGATGATGCCCCCTTCGAGGCAGATTTCTTCGAAACCTTGGCGGCAGACTTCAGGCTGCCGATTCCGAGCGAGGGTTGCCCCGCACTCCTGCTGCTGGCGGCGGACGCAGCCGCATCCTCGGCCGCCTCTCCGTTGGCGACGATGTCGCCGTCGCGAAAGAGGATGCCCTGGGCGATCTCGCGCCAGACCGGGGTCGCCCGCAGGAGAAATTCCAGCTCCATGCTGAAGTGCTTGAACTCTTCTGTGAGCGAGTTGATCATGATGGCCCGGCTGGCAGCATCGGGCTCGATCGAGATCCTCTGCTCGTACCAGCCGATCGCCTCCGCCTCCTCTTTGAGGTTCGCGCACATGCGGGCGAACGTTCTCGTCTGCGGCGACAACTCTTCGGGAGGCTCGTGATACTGATCAGTTCCCATGGTGAACTCCTCAGGGATGAGAGTTCATTGACCCTACGCCGCAAGGCTGAGCGGGCAAAGGGGACCGCCCAAGCTCTGCGGGACCTCACGGAAACGGGCGGGCTTCGCGCTCGCCGCGCATAAAAACCGCTCCCCGCGCCTCATAGTTCGGGCGCGGGGAGCGGTTATCGGGCGCGCCGAGTCGCGGGATGCCCGAGCGAGAGTGTTACGCGATTGCCTTGCGCGAGCTGATCACGCCGGTGTCGAAGCCGAGCAGGTGCAGGCCGCCGTGGAATCGGGCGTGCTCCACCTTGATGCAGCGGTCCATCACGACGGTGAGGCCGTTCTTCTCGCCGTAGTAGGCGGCCTCTTCGTTGTAGATGCCGAGCTGCACCCAGACGGCCTTCGCGCCGACCGCGAGCACATCGTCGATGACGGCGGGGATGTCGCTGGCCTTGCGAAAGACATCCACAATGTCGGGAACCTCGGGTAGCGATGCCAGGTCGGGGTAGGCCTTGTGGCCGAGAATCTCGTCTGCGTTGGGGTTGACGAAATACACGCGGTAGTTGCTCGACTGCAGCAGGTAGGTGCCCACGAAGTAGCTCGAGCGAGCCGCGTTGGGCGAGGCTCCAACGATCGCGATCGACTTGGCGCGGCGCAGAATGCCGAGGCGCTCCTTGGCGGTCGGGCCGGTCCACGTGCGCTGCGACTTGAGCAGCTTGGCGAGCGGGGAGGAGGCCGGGATGCTGCAGCTCAGGCCGTTGGCCAGCTGAACCGTCTCGGTTGCTTCCGTGGTGACTTCTGACATCACTCGGCTCCCTTCAGTGCTGCGTCGATCGCCTGGTCGAGGTCGTAGATGATGTCGTCGACATCCTCGATACCAACGCTAATGCGGATGAGGCCGGCACCAACACCTCCGTCGATGAGCTGCTGCTCGGTGAGCTGCGCGTGCGTTGTCGATGCGGGGTGAATAACAAGGGTCTTGGCGTCACCGATGTTGGCGACGTGGCTCGCGAGCTCAACCGACTCGATGACCTTCTGGCCTATCGCGCGGCCGCCCGCTGTTCCTGATGAACGCACACCGAATCCGAAGACCGAACCGGGGTTGCCGCCCAGGTACTTCTTCGCGCGGTCGTGGTGCGGGTGCCCCTCGAGCCCTGCCCAGTTCACGTATTCGATGCGGGGGTCATCGCGCAGCCATTCGGCCACGGCACGAGCATTGTCGACGTGCGCCTGGATGCGGTACGGGAGCGTTTCAATGCCCTGCGCGAGGGCCGCAGCCGAGGTCGCTGAGAGCACGGGGCCGATGTCGCGCAGCTGCTCGGAGCGCAGCCGGGTGAGGAAGGCGTACTCGCCGAAGTTGCCGTACCAGTTGAGCCCGCCGTAGTGGGGAACCGGCTCGTCGAACAGCGGAAAGCGGTGGTTCGACCAGTCGAAGCGGCCTGACTCGACGACAACGCCGCCGAGGGTCGTGCCGTGCCCGCCGAGGAACTTGGTGGCCGAGTGGGTGACGATGTCGGCACCCCACTCGATCGGGCGGCACAGGTAGGGGGTCGCGACGGTCGAGTCGATCACGAGGGGGATGTCGTGCGCGTGAGCAACGGCGGCCAGACCCTCAAGGTCGGCGATCTCGCCCGACGGGTTGGCGACAGTCTCGGCGAAGATGGCCTTGGTCTTGTCGGTGATCGCCGCGGCGTAGTCAGCCGGGTCGGCGCTCTGCACGAAGGTGGTCTCGACCCCGAAGCGGCGCAACGTCACGTCAAGCTGCGTGATCGAACCGCCATAGAGGTTCGCGGATGCGACGATGTGGTCCCCGGCGCCGGCGAGCGAAGCGAAGGTGATGAACTGTGCGCCGAGCCCACTCGCGGTGGCGACGGCGCCGAGGCCGCCCTCGAGGCTCGCGACGCGTTCCTCGAACGACGCGACGGTCGGGTTAGATACGCGGCTGTAAATGTTGCCGTACTTCTGCAGCGCGAACCGAGCCGCAGCATCCGCACTGTTGTCGAAGACGAACGCTGTCGACTGGTAGATCGGGAGGGCTCGTGCGCCGCTCACCGCATCAGGAATGTTGCCTGCGTGGATGGCCCGGGTCTTGAATCCCCAGTCCCGGTCGGTCGTGTCGCGTTCAGCCATGGGCACAGATTATCTGAGTCTGCCATGCCGCCTGTGCCGCGTTACGCCGGGTTGCGGGGGTGCCGCACTAGAGTGACGCGAAACGCAAGGGGGCGCCTGTGGATGACGCGGACGACGAGGTCGATGCGGTGCGTGTGACCGATGCGCACTACACCGAACCCGCGTGGGCCGACTACGTGCGCACGAGCCCGATCATGTCGAATGTGCCCGTGTCGAGTCACCCCACCGAGCGGGCGCCCCTCGTGATCCCTCAGAGACCCGCCGTGAGTAACCCCGCCATTCGGCTTCTCGTGGCAATTCCCGCAGGGTGGTTCGTGATTGCTGCCGCGCTCCTGACCTCAGGCGGCCTGAAGTGGTGGATGGTCTACGCCATGGTGGGGCTCGCGACAGCGGCGTCGGTGGTGCTTGCTCGCATCGACGAGCGGATGCTCCTGGCCGACGGTCATGATCAGACGGCTTCGCCGTGGCGGGCCGTCGTGCCCATGGTCTATCTGGCGCGCCGTGCGAAGCTGCTCTATGCCAGCAACACCCTCTCTTACCGACCGCTCTGGATCCACCTGGGCATTATTGCGGGCGCAGTGCTGGCGTCTATCGTGGGGCCGCTGGTCGCTACGGTTTTTGGCAAGCTCTCCGACGCCGGTGCCTATTACGACACCCTCTTGCCGGGATAACGCGCCGGGATAACGCGCTGGGGCTATCGCCAGCCCGGCATCCAGTAGTGGCTCCTAATAAAGGGCTCCGGCAGCTGGATGCCCGCCCACAAGGGGTAATAGAACGCGCTCACGAGCACGATCAGTACGAGAATCGTGCCGACTATGCGCACACCGCGGGCGCGCCGCTCGGGGTCGGCTGTGGGGCCCCCGGCGATCGCCCCCAGGGCAAAGGTGAGCGCCAAGATCACAAAAGGAACAAACGCGATCGCATAGAACTGGAACATCGTGCGTTCGGGGTAGATCAGCCACGGCAGGTACCCGGCGGCGACTCCGACCAGGATGAGGCCCGCTCGCCAGCTGCGCGGGTGACGGATGAGGCGCACGACCAGGTAAACCAGAGCGGCGATGCCGAGAAACCACAGCAGGGGGTTAGGCAGCGTGGTGATGAATTGCTCGCACCGGTCGACGGTGCATCCTGATTCACCGTTCTCGGCGGTGAGTCGATAGAGCGCGGTCGGTCGCAGCAGAAGCAGCCATTGCCAGGCGGGGGATTCCCACCCGTGCTCGGTGCCGAGGCCGATATGAAAGTTGTAGGCAGAGACCTGGTAGTGCCACCAGCTCTGCCAATCGAGGGGAACCCACGAGAGAGCACCGGTCCACGCATTGCCGGGGGTCTCGGCCCAGTGTCGGTAATAGCCACCGTCGGTGCGAAACCATCCGGCCCAGCTCGCGACGTAGGCCACGGCGGCGAGGGGCACCGTGAGCAGAAAGCTCGCTGGCCCCTGCTTGAAGACGGTGCCGCTGAACCAGAACGGGATGCCGGCCCTGCGCCGGGCGAGCGCGTCGACGACGAGCGTATAGACGGCGAAGATGGCGAGAAAGTAGAGGCCGCTCCATTTGACCGCAGTCGCCAGGCCGAAGGCGAGGCCGGCGGCCATGAGCC
>NZ_JBACFR010000183.1:0-2539 GCF_056262345.1 Homoserinimonas sp. | reverse complement strand
TTCGTGACCGATAACGCTGAGGGAGGCAGTGAACCGCCCGAAGACCTCCCCGTCGCCGTCGCCGAACACCATGCGGCTTCCGTCCCAGAATGCATTGTCATAGCGGTTGCCGTAGTGAACTGTGGCATCCAGTCGCGCGTTCTTGCCGTCGACGGAGGCCCAGCCAAAGGCGGAGAGCAGCAGCGTGTGGGTCGCGCCCAGGCCATCCCAGGCCTCCGTCACCGCAATGTCACCGGCTGCAGTATCACCGTCGTCGGAGCGCACGAGGACTCCGGGCAGTTCTGTGCTGTTGTTCGCATCGAAGATACGCCGATGGGGCCCGGACTGCGTCCCGTCAGTGGGGTGTGCTAGCTCGGGGGCCAGCGCAGAAGGATGAGGTGACAGTCGACCCTGCCGAAGACCCTGGTCGGTTTCGAGCGCGTGGCGTGCTGCTGTCGCCGCCGCTTCGAACCGGGGGTCTTCTGCCCGGGCGAGGTGAGCGAGCAGGTAGGGCGGAACAACGAACCTGGGTACCGGGGTGAGGGAGGTTGACGTGGCTGGCATTGATGTATCTTCACATCGGCCACCGACGTAGCTGGGCGAGACGCGGGCATACCCGGCAAACGCTCGGGTAGGCGGCTAGCCGATCAGGCTCGGCTCCAGGTCTCCGAGCGTTCGGAAGCGCGTCATCCGTGCGACACCGAGTGACGCGACCACCAGTGCTGTGGCGAGCCAGGCAAGGAGCACCCAGGCATCGTTGATCGCGTCAGTGAGATTTCCGCCGTACATCAGCTGTCTGAGCCCGTCCACGGTGTACGACATGGGGAACAGATGGTGGATAAAGGCGAGCGGGGCAGGGAGGGTCTGCCAGGGAAAAGTTCCGCCGGCGGTTACGAGCTGAAGCACCATCATCACGAGTCCGAGAAACTCGCCGACGCTGCCGAGCCAGATATTGAGGGCGAGGAGTATCGAGGCAAATGTTGCCGACGACAGCACCATGAGGCCGATGGTTCCTGCGGGATTTTCGACCCTGAACCCCAGAACGACGGCCACGATGATGAACAGGCTGATCATCTGGAGCACCCCGATCATGGCGGGCGTCAACCAGCCGGCAATGGTGATCTTCACGGGGGAGTGCAGGGCGGTGATGGCTCGGCGAGAGAAGGGTTTGATGATGAGAAATAGCGCATAGATGCCGATCCAGGCAGCGAGAGCCATAAAGAAGGGGGCGAGCCCTGCTCCATAGGTTCCCGCCTCCGCGACTGCCGCAGTTTTCACGCTGACGGGGTTTGCAATGTTCTTGGCTTGTGCCGCCCGTTGCTGCTCCGTTGTTTCAGGGATTCGCTGGATGCCGTCGGCCAGCCCCGATTGGAGCGTCGCCAGCCCAGAAACCAGTTGCGGTAGCCCTGATGAGAGTTCCGCTGCGCCCGAATTGACCTCGGACGCACCGGTCGCGAGTTCCGCTGAGCCTGCCGCGGCAGATTGGATGCCATTGGTGAGTGTCGGAGCGGCTTGCGCCAGTCTCTGTGCCCCAGAGGCGACCTCGCTTGACCCTGCAGCGAGGGCGTCGAGCTGGCCGACGGCCTGCTTGAGCCTGGCATCGCCGTTCTGCACGGCGGCGTTGAGGTCGTCAAGAACCGTGAGGGCCTCGGCGATCTGAGCGGGGGTGAGCCCCGAGGTCAGGAGGCGTTGTTCGATCTCGTTTCGCACCGGCTGCAGCCTCGCGATCACATCGGAGGAGGCCGCGCTGGCCTGGTCGCCGAGGGCGGCGACGCGCTGATTGCCGGAGGCGACCTCGGCCGCACCGTTGGCTAGTGCGGTGCTTTCTGCGGGAAGCGAGGCGGTGCCGGAGGCGAGCTGGCCGAGGCCATCGCGCAGGGTGGCCGACCCGCTTGCCAGCTGTGTGGTGCCAGAGGCCAGTTCCGTGGCACCAGCCGAGGCCGTCTGTGCTCCAGAGAGAAGCTCCGTTACCCCGTCGCTCGCGGTGGAGAGGCTCGTGCGAATGATCGAGAGGGAGATGAGAAAGGTTGAGGCTGCTTCTTCGTTCACCTGCGCCACAATGTCGTTCGTGATGGTCTTAATCGCTTGTTGGCCGATCGTGGTGCCGAGATAGCTGTTGGCATCGTTCGTCGTGAGAACGAGCTCTGCCTGGCGGGGGTCATCGGTTGAGGACGAGGCGATGGCTTCTGAGAAACCCCGGGGGAGCGTCACGGCAAAGTCGAATCGCTGATCGTCGACGCCCTGTGCCGCTTCCTTGGCGGAGACCCTGTGCCAGTCGAACGTATTGGAGTCAAGGATCTTCGTGGCGATGCGGTCCCCGTAGTTTGTATAGGTGCCATCGGAGGTGACACCGCGATCGGCCACGACCAGCGCGACGGGGATCTGGCCCAGGCGGTCGTAGGGGTCCTGATTGGCCCACAAGTAGAACCCGCCATACAGCAGGGGCACGATTCCGAGGGCGACCAGGGCGATGAACGCCATGGGCTTGCGAACCAGTCTCCGAAACTCTGCGGCGATCATTGCCGGGATCTTCACGATGTGCCTTCCTGTGGGGTGGCGT
>NZ_JBACFR010000182.1:0-25006 GCF_056262345.1 Homoserinimonas sp. | reverse complement strand
ACGAGGGGCCGTTGCGTCGGTCACCGTTGCACCGGCT
The DNA here is from genome assembly GCF_056262345.1 of Homoserinimonas sp. NCBI lineage: Bacteria > Bacillati > Actinomycetota > Actinomycetes > Micrococcales > Microbacteriaceae > Homoserinimonas > Homoserinimonas sp. The sequence goes on along the minus strand of NZ_JBACFR010000182.1, from coordinate 24,969 downwards.
CCAATACTTCGAGGCCGCCCATGTAGGGCCGCAGCGCTTCGGGCACGCGCACTGAACCATCCGCCTGCTGATGCGTTTCGAGGATGGCAACCAACCAGCGCGTCGTCGCGAGGGTTCCGTTGAGGGTGGCGACGGGTGTGGTCTTGCCCGACTCCGTGCGGGTGCGGATATCGAGCCTGCGCGCCTGGTAGGTCGTGCAGTTCGAGGTGCTCGTGAGTTCGCGGTAGGTTCCCTGCGTCGGCACCCATGCCTCGATGTCGAACTTGCGGGCGGCGCTGGAGCCTAGGTCGCCTGCCGCTACGTCGATGACCCGGTAGCTGAGCTCGCACGCCTGCAGCATCGCCTCCTGGAAGGCGACGAGGCGATCGTGCTCCGCCTCGGCATTCTCCGCCAGCACATAGCTGAACATTTCAAGCTTGTTGAACTGGTGAACGCGCAGGATGCCGCGGTTGTCCTTGCCAGCGGAGCCGGCTTCGCGGCGGTAGCAGGTCGACCACCCGGCGTAGCGCAATGGGCCGTCAGCGAGGTCGATGATCTCGTCGGAGTGGTACCCGGCGAGCGCCACCTCGCTCGTTCCCGTGAGGTAGAGATCGTCGGCAGGCAGGTAGTAGATCTCGTCGGAGTGCTCGCCCAGGAACCCGGTGCCCGCCATGATCTCCGGCCGCACAAGCGTGGGGGTGATGAGGGGAACGAAGCCTTCGGAGATGGCCTTGTCGAGGGCCATGTTCATGAGCGCGAGTTCGAGGCGTGCACCGTTGCCGCGCAAAAAGTAGAAGCGGCTGCCCGAGACCTTCACGCCGCGGGGGATGTCGATGGCGCCCAGAATCTCGCCGAGCTCGGCGTGGTCGCGCGGTTCGAAGTCGAATGTGGCCTTCTCGCCGACCTCGCGAAGGGTCACAAAGTTCTCTTCGCCACCGGCGGGCACACCCTCAATGATGGGGTTCTGGATGGCGCCGACTGTCTTCGTAAAGTCGGCCTCAGCATCCGCCGCTGCCTGGGTCAGCTCTTTGACCCGAGCGGCAAGCTGCTGCGCCTCGGCGAGCAGCGCCTGCTTCTCGTCGCCCTTGGCCTGGGCGACCTGCTTGCCGAGGGCCTTCTGGCTTGCGCGCAGAGACTCCGACTCCGCAATCGCGGAGCGGCGCCGAACGTCGGCCTCGAGGGCCGCATCGACAAGCTCGACGGACGCACCACGAGCGCGCTGGGAGGTTTTGACGGCGTCGGGGTTTTCACGAAGCAGCTGCGGGTCGATCACTCCTCCAGTCTATTCGGCCTCGCATGCCCTACCGTGGCTCATGTGACCGTCTCCGAGAAACGTGCCGCTGTCGTCTACAACCCGATCAAGGTCGACGAAGATGCCCTCCGATCCCTCATCGCCGATGCCCAGCAGGCAGAGGGCTGGGGTGAAACCCTGTGGTTCGCCACAACAGAAGATGAGCCGGGCACCAGCCAGGCCATTGAGGCGATCGCGCAGGGAGCCACCGTCGTGCTCGCCGCTGGTGGCGACGGCACCGTGCGCTGTGTGGCGCAGGGCCTGCACAACACCGACGTGCCGCTGTGCCTGCTGCCCTCTGGCACGGGCAACCTGCTCGCGCGCAACCTCGAACTCTCCCTCGACCTCGCCCAGTCGGTGACAACCGCCTTCACGGGCGAGGACCGCACGATCGACGTGGGAATCGTCGAAGCCGAACGGGCCGATGGCACGCGCGAATCCTTCACCTTTCTCGTGATGGCTGGCGTCGGGCTCGACGCCCAGATGCTGCAGAACACCAACCCCGAACTCAAAAAGCGGGTCGGATGGCTCGCCTACGTCGATGCGATTGCCCGCTCCCTTAAAGGCAACGGCCGCATCCGCCTGCGGTTTAGCGTTGACGGGTCGACCCCCCGGGCCATGACGGCGCACACCGTGCTCATCGGCAACTGCGGCACCCTGCCGGGAAACCTATTGCTGCTGCCCGATGCGCTCGTCGACGATGGCGTTCTCGATGTCGTAGCGCTTCGCCCGCAGGGTCTAATCGGTTGGGTGCAGATCTGGGTCAAGGTCGTGTGGGAGAACGGTGTTTTGCGGCGCAGCCAGGTGGGGCGCAAGATGCTCTCGTACACCAAAGAGGTGCGCACGCTTCGCTATATGCGGGGCAAGGAGTTCGTGGCGCGGCTCGGCCGCCCTGAGGAGTTCGAGCTCGACGGTGACCCGTTCGGCACGGCGGTCGCCCTTAAGGCGCACGTCGACCCGCTTTCGATGAAGATCCGCGTGCCCGCTTAGCGACGGGTCGTCTCTCGCTGCCAGGCGAAGGCAAGGTAGATCAGCACGGCGACTATGCCGATGACTCCGCCATTGAGCATGGGCGGCGCCAGGCTCCATGAGAGCTGCTGAATCAGCATGTCCTGCTGCGCCACGACACCCGTGGTCTGCATTTCGGCGGCGCGCACGAGAATGGCCACCGCAGAAACGAACAGAAGGATGCTCGCGCCGGCGAGCACATAAACGAACGGATTGCGCAGCGACGTGCGCGTGACAGGTTCATCGCCGAGGGCCGCTTGGCTCACGACGGGCGCGGCCGGTTCTGCGGCTGGCGGGGCCGGGGCCGGTGGATACTGGGTGGCCCGGGCAGGCTGGGTGGCCTGGGCAGGCTGGGTGAGCTGTTCCTGCGCTGGCTGCGCCTGCGCTGGCTCCGCCTGGGCGGGCCGGTGACCGACGGCGCTGGCGACGCCGAGGCCCCACCGTTGGTCTGCGGCGTGACTCGGGCTGTCGGCATATCCGCGCTGAAACAGCGGATCGAACCGGGGGTCGATCGGAGGCGTCGTCTGCTCGGTCATGGCGCCATTGTGACGGCTTAGCCCCCGCGTGTCGACCTTATGCTGCGGGTTCTCCCGCAATGAGCCCGCGCAGCCAGTCGCGCGCATCGGTGAACGCAGCATCTTCATAGCGTGGCGTCACGGTCGGGCGCGCACGATCGGCCCGCGGATACGACCCGAGAAAGATCACATTGGGGCTGAACCGCTTGAGTCCCAGCAGTGCATCCGCGACTCGCTCATCAAGGATGTGGCCCTCAAGGTCGATCACGAACCGGTAGCGGCCGAGCTCGTCACCGATGGGCCGCGACTCGATCAGGCTCATATTCACACCGCGGGTGGCGAACTGCTCGAGCATTTCGAGGAGTCGGCCGGCCTTGTTGTCGGGTAGCTCGGCGATAATGCTGGTCTTGTCAGACCCGGTGCGCTCGGGCACGGGCACCGTGCGGCTCACGAGCACGAAGCGGGTAACCGCGTTGGGGTTGTCGCCGATGCCCTCTGCGAGCACCTCGAGGTCGTAATGGGCGGTGATTCCCGGCGGGGCGATTGCAGCATCCGCTTGAGCATTGTCGAAGAGGGATGCCGCGGCGGCAACATTTGAGGTGGCAGGGATGTGCCCGTGGCTGGCCAGGTTGGCTCCGAGCCAGCGGGAGCACTGCGCGTAGGCGACAGGATGTGCGTTGATGACCCGGATATCCGCCAGCGTTGTTCCCGGGCGGGCGACCAGCACAAAGTTCACCGAGACGAGGTATTCACCAACGATGCGCAGCCCCGTCATCGTCGCGAGAGCATCCTGAGTGGCGCTGACACCGCCATCCACGGAGTTTTCGATGGCGATCATGGCGGCAACGCTGCGCCCTTCGAGCACATCTCCGAGGGCTTCGCCGACGTTGTTCACGGCTCGCCAGGTCTTGCCTTGGGCCTCTGGCACCTGAGCAAGGGCCGCCTCGGTGAAGGTTCCCGCAGGTCCCAGATAGCTGTAAGTCTGCTCGCGCGGGGAATCTGGCATGGCACAAAGTCTATTTGTGGGAGAGTCTTTAGTTGTGAACCACCGAGCTGGAACCCCCGCCATGCCCGATGACCTCGTCGAGGTGTCGGAGTTAATCCATGCGTATTACGCCCTGACCCCCGATGTTTCGATCCCCTCCCAGAGGGTTGCCTTTGGCACTTCTGGCCACCGCGGGTCGTCTCTCGACACCGCTTTCAACCAGCAGCACATCGCCGCGATTACGCAGGCGATCGTCGACTACCGAGCAAAAGAGGGCATCACCGGCCCCCTATTTATTGGCCGCGACACCCACGCGCTCTCGCGCCCTGCCGAGACCACGGCCCTCGAAGTGCTGGTCGCCAACAAGGTTGATGTCCGGGTGGACACCTTCGCCGATTACGTGCCAACCCCTGCGCTTTCGCACGCGATTCTCACCTACAACCGCACGGGGCCTGCCAACCGCAATGGCGGCGGTCGCACCAAGCCGAGCGGGCCGGGTCTCGCCGACGGCATCGTCATCACCCCAAGCCACAACCCTCCCCGCGACGGCGGATTCAAGTACAACCCGCCGCACGGCGGCCCGGCCGACAGCCACGTGACGTCGTGGATCGCCGACCGCGCCAACGAAATCCTGGCGGGCGGCAACGCCGAGGTGCTCATGGCAGAGCCGACGGCGATCGCCACCTACGACTTCCGCACGAACTATGTGAATGATCTCGGCAGCATCATCGACTTCGATGCGATTCGCGAGGCAGGCGTGCGCATCGGCGCCGACCCGCTCGGCGGCGCCAGCGTTAACTATTGGGATGCGATCCGGGATCGCTATGGCATCGACCTCACGGTCGTGAACCCCATCGTCGACCCCACCTGGTCGTTCATGACGCTCGACTGGGACGGCAAGATTCGCATGGACCCGTCGTCGTCTTCGGCGATGGCCTCGGTTCTGGCTCGCAAGGATGATTTCGACATTCTTACGGGCAATGATGCGGATGCAGACCGGCACGGCATCGTCACGCCCGATGGCGGCCTCATGAATCCCAACCACTTTCTCGCCGTGGCCATCCGGTACCTGTTTACGCACCGGCCGGAGTGGAGCGAAGATGCCGCGATCGGCAAGACTCTCGTGTCGAGCGCCATGATCGACCGGGTCGCCGAATCGCTCGGACGCGAACTGCTCGAAGTGCCCGTTGGTTTTAAATGGTTTGTGCCCGGCCTGCTCGATGGCAGCGTCGCGTTTGGCGGCGAAGAGAGCGCAGGCGCCTCCTTCTTGCGCAAGGACGGCACCGCCTGGAGCACCGATAAGGACGGCATCGTCATGTGCCTGCTGGCGAGTGAGATTCTTGCCGTTACGGGCAAGACGCCCTCGCAGCTGTATGCGGAGCTCGTTGACGAGTTCGGCGATCCCGCCTATGAGCGGGTGGATGCTGCCGCGACTCCGGCGCAGAAGGCCACGCTGGCACAGCTCGACGGTGATGCAATCACGGTTGATGAGCTCGCGGGCGACCCGATCATTGCCAAGCTCAGCGAGGCGCCCGGCAACGGTGCAAGCATCGGCGGGGTGAAGGTTGTTACGGAGCGGGCGTGGTTCGCCGCTCGCCCGAGCGGCACAGAAGACGTCTACAAGATCTATGCGGAATCCTTTGTTGGCCCCGACCACTTGGCCGAGGTGCAGAAGGAGGCCAAGGCGATTGTCGACGCGACGCTCGCCGCTGCCAGTGCTGGCGATTCCGATGAGGTCGACGTTGACCAGGTGGAGGCTCCCGGTCAGACCCCCGGCGCGTAGTCGGGGGCCGGCGGTAGCCGAAAGAACTCTTCGAGCGTCGTGACGCCCTGGTCGCGCATCTCCGTGGCCAGTTCGACTCCGATGTAGCGGTAGTGCCACGGCTCGTAGATGTACCCGGTGATGGGGGTTTTATCGGCCGGGTATCTCAAGTGATACCCAAAGCGCCAGGCGTTTTCTGCGAGCCATATGCCCTGCGGTGTCTGCCCGAAGCAGGCCTCAACCGAGCACACCTGGGGCGACGACATGATGTCGGCCGACAACCCGGTCTGGTGCTCGCTGTACCCGGGAACTGCGCTCTGGGCGCGAGCCTTGTCTTTTCCGAGCCGAGCGACCGTGGAGTTGTGCAGTGACACCTGGGTCTCATACGAGCGGTAGGCGTTCTGAAGCATGAGGGCTCCCGCGCCCTCGGCCTGTGCTGCGGCGAACATCTGCTCCATCGCGGCGGCAGCCTCTGCGCGCAGCACGGCGTTGGCCGTGTATGGCACCTTGGCCGTGACGAGGTCGGCAGGCGCAAAGCTGAGGGGCGCGAGGGGTCGAGTCTTATTGGCGACGACCCAGATGCTGGCGGGGTCGTCGATCGATCGGGCCGTCTTGTCGAACTGGGGTTGCTCGGGCGTGGGCTTAGGGGCGGGCTTCACGGTCTCTGCCGGGACCTCCGAAAGGGAGGCGGATGCTGGCGGCGTCGACGCGGGAGCGGCGGCATCGGGTGCGCGGGGTGCCATAACGATGGCAACTCCGGAGGCCACGAGTCCGAGGGCGACGAGCGCGCCGATGCCGACCACAATTCGCCGCCTGAGATAGACGTCGTTTTTGCGCCGGTCGGGAACCATGGGCTCCACCCTATTGGCTCAACTGTCGGCGGTGCCGACGGGCGCGGCCCGATCGCTCGCGATGCGCATTTTGTCCCCCGGCGCGGCTCCCCGTGGGAGCGCTCCCAAATTGTTATGGTGCTCTGACCTGCGATTTTTCTCAGGCTGGAGGATTGCGTATTGACACGCTTTCGCGGTCTGCCTAGGGTGAAGGCGATTCGTGAGAGCGCTCCCACGACCACCCACTTGGCGCCCCGCGGACACCCACACCCACCACGCACACAAAGGAGTGACCGTGAAGCTTTCACGAGGCACCACCGCTGTTGCCGCCGTCGCTGGCGCAGCAGCTTTTGCCCTTGTCGCGGCGGGATGCTCGGCATCCCCCGGCGGCGAGAACGAAGACATCGAACTGAGCATCACCACGTTCGGAACCTTCGGCTACGACGACCTCTACAAGGAGTACGAGAAGGCCAACCCCGGCATCAAGATCAAGGCGACCAACATCGACACGGGTGGAAACGCCCGCACCGACGCGTTCACCAAGATCGCCGCGGGCAGCGGACTCAGCGACATCGTTGCGATCGAAGAAGGCTGGCTCGGCTCCGTCATGGAGGTCTCCGACCAGTTTGTTGACCTCAACGACTTTGGCGCGGCAGACATTGCCGACCGCTGGGTCGACTGGAAGCTCGACCAGGGCACCGACGCCGACGGCCGCATCATCGGCTACGGCACCGACATCGGCCCGACGGGCGTCTGCTACAACGGAACGCTCCTCGAGGCAGCGGGTATGCCCTCAGACCGCGAGGGCGTTGCGGCGCTGCTCGGCGGCGACGACGCGACCTGGTCCAAGTTCTACGAGGTCGGTAACCAGTACAAGGCGGCAACGGGCAAGGCCTGGTACGACCAGTCCGGCTTCGTGTGGCACGCAATCGTCAACCAGATGCCAGAGGGCTACTACACCGAAGACGGTGAGCTCAACATCGAAGACAACGCCGAGATGAAGGCCGCGTTCCTCGAGCTGGCCGACGCAGCATCCGGCGGACTCACCGCCAACCAGTCCCAGTGGGACTGGGGCGGAGGCAAGGCATTCGTTGACGGCACGTTCGCAACGTTCGTCTGCCCCGGCTGGATGCTTGGCGTTGTCAAGGAGCAGGTCGAGAAGGGCGGCGGAGACGCCACCTCCGGCTGGGACTTCGCCGACGTATTCCCCGGCGGCGCTGGCAACTGGGGTGGAGCATTCCTCTCGGTTCCGACCTCGTCGAAGCACCAGGAAGAGGCTGCAGCCCTCGCCGCGTGGCTGACCGCTCCCGAGCAGCAGGTCAAGCAGTTCGAGGCCGCTGGCACCTTCCCGTCCACGACTGAGGCTCAGGAGGAACTCGCGGCAGGCGGAACGCCCAACGAGTTCTTCAACGACGCCCCCGTCGGCACAATCCTCGCCTCGCGCGCTGAGGGCGTAAAGGCTCAGTTCAAGGGCCCGAAGGACTCGCTCATTCAGGAGAACGTCTTCGGACCTGCCATCAAGTCGCTTGACTCTGGCAACTCGAACGGCGAGCAGGCGTGGCAAGAGGCCTTGACATTGCTCGAGGAGCTCGTGAAGTAACAGCACCACAACACCCCCACAGTGTGGCCTCCGGTAACCCGGAGCCGGAGGCCACACGCCCCTCTCCTTCGCACCGATCGGTGCACACCCTCCACGGCACGTCGACCGGCACCCCCGGCCCGGACCGCCTGAACGAATGGGCAGACGATGACCAATCTCACCCCCCGCCAGCGACTGAGCCGTCTCGATGTCAAGGTCTCCCCCTACCTCTACATCGCCCCGTTCTTCGTGCTCTTTGCCGCGACCGGCCTCTACCCCCTCATCTACACCTTTGTCGTCTCGCTCCACGAGTGGGACCTGCTCAAAGGTCAGGGCGAGTTCATTGGCCTCACCAACTTCGTCAGCATCCTTCAAGACCGGTTCTTCTGGAACTCGCTGTTCAACACGTTCAGCATCTTCTTGCTCTCGGCCATCCCACAGCTCACGGTTGCCGTGTTCCTCGCCGCGGTGCTCGACAGCAATATCCGCGGCAAGACGTTCTGGCGCATGAGCGTGCTGCTGCCCTACGTTGTCACCCCCGTTGCCGTCGCGATCATCTTCAGCAACCTGTTCGGCGACCAGTACGGCCTCATCAATAACCTGCTCAAGAACTTTGGGATGGATCCCATCGCGTGGCATCAAGACACCTTCGCCAGCCACGTGGCAATCGCAACGATGGTCAACTGGCGCTGGACCGGCTACAACGCCCTCATCCTGCTCGCCGCGATGCAGGCCGTCCCGCGCGATCTGCACGAGTCTGCCGCCCTCGACGGAGCCAGCGCGTTCCGCCGCTTCTTCTCGATCACCCTGCCGGGCATCCGCCCCACCATGATCTTCGTCATCATCACCGCCACGATCGGCGGCCTGCAGATCTTCGCCGAGCCCAAGCTGTTCGACCCGTCGACCGCAGGAGGCATTGGCGGTGCCCATCGGCAGTTCCAAACCACCGTGCTCTACCTCTGGGAGATGGCGTTCTTCCGCCAAGACTTTGGCGAGGCAGCGGCCATCGCCTGGATTCTCTTCTTGCTGATCATCGTCATCGGCCTCATCAACTTCGGGCTATCGCAACGCATCGGCTCGGCCGAGGTCAGGGTGAGCAAGCGGCGCACGAAGAAGCGTCTCGACGAAATGCGAGAAGCGCAGGCCACCCAGATCGAGGCGGCTGTCACCACGCCCGGCACCATCGCAGAGGACGCGAAGCTATGACCACCACCGTCAGGCCCCCCGCCGCAGCGGCACCGCCCGCAGCCCCTCGCCCCCCGGCCGCTCCCCGGCGCCGCAGGGCCGTAGGCCTTGATCGCCGACCCGGCTGGTTCGTCTATGCCGTCCTCATCGTGGTCTTGCTCGGCTCGGCCTACCCGTTCTGGTGGTCGTTCGTCATCGCCTCCCGCGATAACAGCGCCCTGGGCACGCCATGGCCTCCGCTGATCCCCGGCGGCAACTTCTGGAGCAACGCCCTCACGGTGTTCGATGCCGTGCCGTTCTGGCAGGCCCTCGCCAACAGCATCATCGTGGCATCCGTCATCACGCTCTCGGTTGTCACCTTCTCCACACTCGCGGGCTACGCATTCGCCAAGCTGCGCTTTCGCGGCCGCAACTGGCTCATGGTGGCCGTCATCGCCACGATGGCGATCCCGACTCAGCTCGGCATCATCCCGCTCTTCATCCTGATGCGCCAGTGGGGCTGGACGGGCGAGATCGGCTCCGTGATCGTGCCCACGCTGGTCACCGCGTTTGGCGTGTTCTTCATGCGGCAATACCTGGTGGATGTGATTCCCGACGAATTGATCGAGGCCGCCAGGGTCGACGGTGCATCCATGATCAGCACCTTTTGGCATGTGGGGGTTCCCGCGGCTCGGCCCGCAATGGCCATCCTGGGTCTCTTCACCTTCATGACCGCGTGGACCGACTTCCTTTGGCCCATGCTCGTGCTGCCCAACAACCCCACCCTGCAGGTGGCACTCTCGCAACTGCAGTCGGGCTACTACGTCAACTTCTCCATCGTGCTCGCCGGCGCGGTGCTGTCGACACTCCCCCTGCTCGTTCTGTTCATCCTCGCCGGCAAGCAGCTCATCTCTGGAATCATGCAAGGAGCAGTGAAGGGCTAAATGCCTCAGACACTCATCACCCACCTCCCCCACAATTTTGTGTGGGGCTCGGCCACTGCGGCCGCTCAGATCGAAGGCGCCGCCCACAACGACGGCAAAGAAGACTCGATCTGGGATGCTTTCGCTCGCGTTCCCGGCGCCATCGCCCAGGGCGACACCCCCGAGGTCGCGGTCGACCACTACAACCGCATGCCGGCCGACGTTGAGGTTATGAAGCGCATCGGGCTACAGTCCTACCGGTTCTCCACCAGCTGGGCCCGCATCAAGCCCGGCGACCGCGAGGTCAACAAAAAGGGTCTCGAGTTCTACAGCCGCCTGGTCGACGAACTGCTGGATGCCAACATCCTTCCCTGGCTCACCCTGTATCACTGGGACCTGCCGCAGGCCCTGCAGGAGAAGGGCGGTTGGGCTAACCGCGACACGGCCTACCGGTTCCGCGACTACGCGGCGACGGTGCACGAGGTGCTCGGCGACAGAGTCGACCACTGGACCACCTTCAATGAACCGCTGTGCTCATCCCTCATCGGTTATGCCGCGGGCGAGCATGCCCCCGGTCTGCAGGATCCCCGCGCTGCCCTCGCCGCGGTGCACCACCAGCACCTCGCCCACGGGCTGGCCACGACGGCCCTTCGGGAGCTGGCGGCACAGCCCCTCGAGATCGGCATCACGCTCAACCTGACCAATGCGGTGCCCAACGACCCGACGGATGCCGTCGATCTCGAGGCCGCCCGCCGCATCGACGCGCTATGGAACCGCATGTTCCTCGAGCCGATCCTGCTGGGCGCCTACCCCGTGGACCTTCTCGATGATGTGCGGGATTACGGCCTTGCCGAGCTGATTCTGCCCGGCGATATGCAGACGATCTCGGCACCCATCGACTTTTTGGGCGTCAACCACTACCACGACGACAACGTCAGCGGACATCCGCTGCCCGTGGGCACTCCGGCGGGGCTGCAGCCGACGCCGAGCCCCAAGTCATCGCCATTCGTCGGGTCGGAATATGTGACCTTTCCCAGCCGCCACCTGCCCCGCACGGCGATGGGATGGGAGGTCAACCCCTCGGGGCTGCGCACCCTCCTGGTGCGGCTCACGCAGCAGTACCCCACGCTGCCCCCGCTCTACGTCACCGAGAACGGCGCCTCCTACGATGGCGACGTCGTTATCGATGGCCGGGTCTCTGACCCGGAGCGCGCCGCCTACATTCGCGCCCACGTCGAGGCTGTCAACGATGCTGTCGCCGACGGAGCCGACGTGCGAGGATACTTTCTCTGGTCGCTGCTCGACAACTTCGAGTGGGCGTGGGGATTCGACAAGCGATTCGGCATCGTGCACGTGGATTACGACACCCAGGTGCGCACAATTAAAGACAGCGGGCTCGAGTACGCCAGCATCATCGCGGAGCACGCGAGCGTCCATGCTTAGACTGGCTCCCAGCACCACCCTGACCGAAAAGGATGCAGTGTCATGAGCATCGGCGAAGCCTCTGCGGCAACCGCTCCCACACTCGAGAGAGTGGCGGAGCTCGCCGGGGTGTCACGGTCAACGGTCTCACGCGTGGTCAACGGGAGCCCCAACGTCACCCCAGAGGTTGTCACTGCGGTCACCGCGGCAATCGACCGCCTCGGTTATGTGCCCAACCGTGCGGCTCGGTCACTGGCGAGCCGTCGCACTCACGCGATCGCCCTCGTCATCCCCGAGAACACGGCCAAGTTCTTCGCGGACCCCTATTTTGCTTCTGTAATCCAGGGCGCAGCGATGTACCTGGCCGACACCGAATACACGCTCAGCCTGCTCATCGCGTCAGAGACGGAGTCGGAGAAGACCCGGCGCTACCTGCAGGGCGGCAACGTCGATGGGGCGCTGATCCTCTCCCATCACAGCGATGACGGCTCGTATGTGCAGCTATCCCAGCGCATGCCCGTGGTCTTCGGCGGCCGTCCCATGAGCGAGGACAGCTCGCAGAGCTACTTCGTGGACGTCGACAACGTTGCTGCTGCTCGCGAGGCTACTCAGTACCTCATCGATCACGGCAAGAAGAACATCGCCACGATCAGCGGACCCCACGACATGGCCTCCGGCATCGACCGCACTCAGGGCTGGCGCGAGGCTCTCGAGGCTGCCGGGCTCGACGCCTCGCTGCACGAAGAGGGCGACTTCTCCCCCAGTGGCGGCGAACAGGCGATGCGCCGACTCCTCGATCGCGGAGAACCGATCGATGGGCTCTTCGCCGCGAGCGCGCAGATGGCCTCAGGAGCGCTGGTGGCGTTGCGCGAGCACGGCCTCCGCGTGCCAGAAGACCTCGGCATCGTCAGCATCGACAACGACTACTACGCCCAGAACTCGCTGCCGCCGCTCACGACGATCGACCAGCCGTCAGTGCGGCAAGGATCGGCCATCGCCGAGGTTGTGGTGCGGCTCATCAATGGGGAAGACGTGCCTCGCCGCACGATCATCCCCACACACCTGATTGAGCGCCAGTCGGTCTAGACGAGAAACGGCCGGAGCGTCCGCGAGTCGCGCCGCGCCTATGTGCCCGTGCCCGCGGCTTCGGCCGCGGGTTGCCCCATGAACTCGGCCTCGACAGAGGCCTTCTTCAGGCGGGCGCGGATTACCGCCATCGATTCATCACTGCGGTCTACGAGCACAAATTTGCGCCCGAGGGCCGCGGCAACCGCCCCCGTCGTGCCGCTCCCGGCGAAAAAGTCGATGACCCAGTCCCCCGGCCGTGACGACGCCTGCACGATGCGGCGAAGGATGCCCTCGGGTTTCTGAGTGGGATAGCCGGTCTTCTCATAGCCGGTGGGCGAGACGATCGTGTGCCACCACACATCAGTCGGCAGCTTGCCCCGCTCCGCCTTCTCGCGGGTCACAAGCCCCGGCGCCATATAGGGCTCGCGATCGACCGCCTCGGAATCGAAGTGGTAAGCATCCGGATTCTTCACATAGACGAGAATCGTGTCGTGTTTGGTGGGCCACCGGCTCTTGGACTTGGCGCCGTAGTCATAGGCCCAGATGATCTCGTTGAGAAAGCACTCGCGGCCAAAGAGCGCGTCGAGCATGACCTTGGCGTAGTGCGCCTCGCGGTAATCGAGATGCAGATAGAGCGTGCCGTCATCGGCGAGGAGGCGCCAGGCCTCCATGAGTCGTGGTTCGAGAAACGACCAGTAATCCTCGAAGTGGTCGTCGTAGCTCATGAGGTCGCCGCGGATGCGCTCGTAGTTCTGGCCCTTAAAGCCGCGAACGGAACCCTCGGCGCTGCGCACACTCGTCGTTGTCTGACGGGTCTGACTCCGACCCGTGTTGAAAGGAGGGTCGAGGTAAACGAGGGTGAATGCGCCATCGGGGAGCCCGGCGATCAGCTCGAGGTTGTCGCCCTGCATCACCCGGTTCGGGCAATCGGGGGTCCAGGCGGTCATGGCACCATCCTCCCACCCGCTGGCACGGCTCTCGTGCCGAGAGCCCGCGGGAGAGGGCAGATCAGTGGCGTACAGGCAGCACGATGGGGCGGCCCGTCTCGGGTTGATGCAGAATCTGCACCTCGAGCCCGTAGGCATTGCGCACGAGATCCGCAGTGAGGACCTCGGCAGGCGTGCCGACCGTAACCATGCGCCCGTCGGCGAGCAGCGCGATGCGATCGGCATACGCTCCCGCGAGCGAGAGGTCATGAAGCACGACCACGACGGCGCGCCCCTCCGAAGCGAGTCGGCGGGCGACCCGCATCACATCTTCTTGGTGACGCAGGTCCAGGGCGGCCGTTGGTTCATCGAGAAAGACGACGGGGGTGCTCTGGGCGAGAACGCGAGCGAGCGACACCCGCGCCTTTTCACCACCCGACAGCGAGGTGAAGCGGCGATCGACCAGATGCGCAACATCCGTCGCGGCAAGCGCCGCGTCGATGACCTCGTCATCGTTATCGATATCCGTCACGCGAGACCAAGGGCTGCGCCCCATCTCAACGACCTCGCGGACGCGGAACGGAAAGCTGACCGAGTATTCCTGCGTGAGCACCGAGCGCAACTGGGCGAGCTCAAGATGCTTGAGCGTGGCGACGTCGCGCCCGTCGTACTCGACCCGACCCTCGGCAGGGGCGCGGTCGCCCGAAAGCACGCCGAGCAGCGTCGACTTGCCCGCACCGTTGGGCCCCACCAAGGCCAAGACTTCGCCGCCGCGGATATCGAGTGAAACATCCTGCAGCAGCGTGGCGCGGTCGATCGTGACCCCAATGCTGCGGGCCGAGACCGTCACAGAGTTGGCCATCACGCCCACCCCCCGCTCTGCTTGCGCGCACGGTAGAGCAGGTAGAAGAAGAACGGCCCACCAACAAGCGACGTGAGCATGCCGATGGGCAGGTCGGCCCCCGAGATGAGGGTGCGCGCCAGGATGTCCGCGAAGACCAGCAGAACACCGCCGCCGATGGCGCTGGCCAGGATGAGCGGCCGGTGAGCCGGGCCGATAGCCATACGGATGATGTGGGGCACTACGAGGCCGACGAACGCGATGATGCCGCAGAAGGCCACCGCGACACCCGTCAGCAGGGCAACGAGCACGATCGACGCGACACGCAGTTGCTCAACATTGACGCCGAGATGCTTGGCGGCACGCTCACCGAGCGCGAGCAGGTCGTAGCGGCGGGCGGCGAACATCGCGCCAATGATGCCGGCGATTGTGACGACCGCAACGATCGCGACCTCGTTCCACCGAACGCCATTCATCGAACCGAGCTGCCAGAAAACGATCTGCTCACGGCTCGACGCGTCGCCGGCGAACATGAGCATCGCGAGCCCCGCCCCCGCGAACGCGTTGATGGCGATTCCGGTGAGCAGCAGGGTGACCACCTCGGTACGGCCGCTCGAGCGAGAAACGAAGTACACCAGCAGCACCGACAGCAGGCCTGTGGCGAATGCCATAACGGCCACGATCCATCCGCCAAACGCCGTGAGCCCAAAGACGATCGCGGCGGCAGCGCCAAGAGCGGCACCGGATGACACCCCAACGACGCCGGGTTCGGCCAGCGGGTTGCCGAAGATCGCCTGCATTACGGCACCGGCAACCGCCAGCGCAGCACCGACGACGAGGCCCATGACGATGCGCGGGAACCGCACCGCCCACAAGGTGGCCTCAACGATGGGGTCGGTGGGAGCCCATTCGTTCTGGATCCCCATCGCCCGAAGGATCGAGCCGATCACCTCGGTGGGGGTGACGGGCAGCTGACCGACCATCGCCGACAACAAAACGCCGCCAAGCAATGCGACAACGAGCACAAGGGTGAGCACCACGCCTCTGCGGCGCGTGCGAGTCTTTTCGTTCACGGCACCCGCTTGAGCCACGCATCGGTGGCGAACTTCTCGGTGACCAACTGCTCGGCCTTGGCCATCTCGTCGGGCGTAACCTCGTCGGGCGTCAGGCCATACAGTCCGCGGAACGTGTCGACCATCCGCTCGATAATCGCGTCGCGGCTCAGCCCCGTCTGCGTCTTGAGCGGGTCGACCCTCTTGTTGGCACTCTTGGTGCCCTTGTCGCTCATCTTCTCGCGGCCGATGCGCAGAACCTCGACCATGCGGTCCCGGTCCATGTCGTAGCTCATGGTCACGTGGTGCAGAACGGCGCCATTGCCGAGACGCTTCTGGGCTGCTCCGCCGATCTTGCCTGACGGGCTCGTGATGTCGTTGAGCGGCTGGTAGCTCGCGTCGATGCCGAGCGACTTGAGCGCCGTCACGGCCCACTCGTCGAGGAACGCATACGAATCGGCGAACGTGAGGCCCTGCACGAGATCGCCCGGCACATAGAGCGACCACGTGATGATTCCGCCGGCCTCCATGAACATGGCGCCACCACCGCTGATCCGGCGCACAACGTCGATGCCATACTTCTCGGCGTTGGCGAGATCTACCTCGTTCTTGAGGGACTGAAAGCTGCCGATTACGACGGCCGGCTCGTTCCACTCCCAGATGCGCAGAGTGGGCCCGCGTCGGCCCTCCCCCACTTCTTCTGTGAGCACCTGGTCGAGAGCCAGGTGCAGGCGAGGCGGCAGCGCTTCGCCGTGGATGAGCTTCCAGTCGTAGTCGGTCCAGCTACTGGCCTTCGAGAGCGACCTGCGGATGGCGATGGCCACCGACTCGGGAGAGAAGCCCAAGAGCTGCGCGCCATCGGGCAGCGCCCGGCTGATCGCGGTTGCGATGCTTGCCGAATCACTGGATTCTGGCATGCCGTTAACTGCGGCGTTGATGTCGTCGAGGGCGCTGTCTGGCTCGAGAAAGAAGTCACCGGCGAGCCGGAAGTTAGCAATGCGGCCCTGCTCAACATCGAGGTCGACGACAACAAGCTTGCCGCCGGGCACCTTGTACTCCCCGTGCATGCCGGGTCCTCCTCGCTCTTTGCTTAGGCAAGCCTAACTGGCGCGCGGCGCTCGTGCGCACGACGGCCCCGCACGCAGAGGGGCAGCGGTCGCTGGGGTCTAGCTCGGGACTCGAGTATCCAGCCATCCGAGGGTGTCGGCGATGACCTCGTCACGGTTGGTCTCGTTGAAGATCTCGTGCCGCGCTTCGAGGTAAACGATGAGCTCGACGTCCGTAAGCCCCGAGCGTGTGATGTAGGCCTCGGCCAAGAGTTCGGCGCTGCGCTCACCGCCAAAGCTGTCATCGCTGCCCACCTGGATGAGCAGGGGAACGTCGTGAGCAAGGTCGCGGGCGGGCTTGCCCATCAGTCGGAGGCTGTCGCGCAGGCCAAACTGCTTGATTGCCGATGCCGCAAAAGCGAGGGGGTCGTCGGAGAACGCTGCCGCCACCGCGGGATCGCGGCTGAGCCACTCGTTACCCGTGGTTCCGAGATGGGCGTGCTTTGCGTTGAGTTTGCCGCCGTTCATGTGGCGGAACGTGCGCAGTGCGCTGCCGCTCAGCACGACGGCATCAAAGTCTTCGGGATGCTCGTTGAGAATGATCTGCGCGAGGAGCGATCCCCAACTGTGGCCCACCATCACGACGGGAACGCCGGGATTCTCGGCGCGGATGATGGCCGTCATCTGGCGAACGTCGGCGACGGTGGCCCGCAACCCGCCGGGCCCGAGGCGGCCCATTTTCTCTGGCGCCCCCGCCCACTGCGTTGCTCCAGTGCGGCCGTGGCCTCTGTGGTCGTCGGCATAGACCGTGTAGCCGGCGGCCACGAAGTCTTGCGCGACCTGCTCGTAGCGCAGGGCATGGTCGCCTAGCCCGTGGGCGATCTGCACGATGGCCCGCGGTGTTCCGACCTTCCACTGATAAAAGTGGATCTCGACGCCCTCGGGGTCGACGAAGCTGCGATCCTTGCGTTCGGCGGTGAAGCGAATCACGGTGACTCCTCCGTCATAGTGGTGTTCCAGTGTAGAGCCGGGGCCGCTGCGGCGCCCGGTTCAGGCACTGACGGCTTCGTCGCTAGGATCGCCCCAACATCCCTTCTTCTAAGGCGGTCATTGGTGCCCGAACGTGAAATTCTTACGCCCACTGAGCTGTGCCTGCCAAACGGCCGACTCAACCCGGATGCCGTGGGCTTTTACCGCAGCCCGCTTCTGAACACCGACGGCATCGGCACTGGGCTCTACGGCTGGGGTCGCAACAAGCGCTGGGAGTACTGGGGCGTCACGACGCCCACCCACATCCTGGCCATTACGGTGTCGAGCCTCGACTATGCGGGCCTGCACCAGGTATGGGCGTTCGATCGGGCGACGGGCGAGGCCGTCGACGCGACCGAAATCACGATGCCGTGGGCCGGCCCCACGCTGCCGGGCACGCTGGGCGCGGGTCAGGCTCATGTGCGGGTGGGCACACTGGAGATCACGATCGACGAGGTTGAGGGTGGCACGCGGCTGCGAGGCTCGACCCCACGCGTGAGCTTCGACGTGATGGCGCACCGCCCAGAGGGGCACGAGTTCATGGGCGTCGTTGTGCCGTGGTCGAAGCGTCTGTTTCAGTACACGGTGAAGGATGTTGCGCGCCCCGCGACGGGATCCATCACGATCGATGGGGTGACCTCTACGGTGCAGCAGGGCGAGAGCTGGGCCGTGCTTGACCACGGTAGGGGCCGCTGGCCTTACACGCTCACCTGGAACTGGGGCGCGGCATCCGGTGTCGTCGACGGCCGCACGATTGGCGTGCAGCTCGGCGGCAAGTGGACCGCGGGATCTGGATCAACCGAAAACGCTCTGATGGTCGATGGCCGCATGCACAAGATCAGCGAGGAGCTGGTGTGGGATTACGACCAGGAGGATTGGCTGCGCCCGTGGCGCATCACCGGGGAGCGGGCCGACCTGACCTTCACGCCGTTTTATGACCGGGTCTCGAGCACCAACTTTGTGGTGATCGCCTCGGCGACCCACCAGTGCTTCGGTTTCTATTCGGGCTGGATGGCCGACGATTCGGGCGAGCGCGTGCCGGTCGACGGCGTTCTGGGGTGGGCCGAGCACGTGACGAACCGCTGGTGATCTGAAGGGGCGTAGCCGCCACTGGCGGCGGCATCCGCAGGGAGTTTGGCGTTCTGCGCGGCGATTTGCTTAGCAAAGCTAATTTGTTAGGCTAATTGTCTATGCCGAATCACCCCAATCCCACCCTCAGACTCACGATCGCCCGCCTGGCCCGGCGCATCCGGTCGCAGCGAGCCCGGGACGACGTCAGCGACGGCCAGCTCGCGGTGCTCTTTGGCCTGCTGCAGCACGGCCCGCTCAGCATCGGCGAACTCAGCACGCGAGAGCGCGTGACTCCGCCCTCGATGAACCGCATGATCAACGCGCTTGAGGACGCCGGCTTCGTTTCGCGGGGGTCCTCCCCCGATGACGGCAGAAAAGTGATCGTCACCCTCACCGATGCGGGGCTCGAGATCACGCAAGAAACCCTCCGCCGCCGGGACGCGTGGTTTGCCCAGCGCCTCTCGCAGCTCGCCCCAGAGAAGCTCGCCATCCTCCGCGCCGCCGAGCCCGTCCTCCGAGAGCTGGCCGAGGAATGAAGGCAATGTTCCGCTCGCTCTCCATCTACAACTATCGGCTCTGGTTCGCCGGCGCGCTCGTCTCCAACATCGGCACGTGGATGCAGCGCACCGCGCAGGACTGGATCGTGCTCACTGACCTAACGGATCACGACGCCGCAGCGCTCGGCGTGACGATGGCGCTGCAGTTCGGCCCAGCGCTTGTGCTCACCCCCATCACCGGTCTCATCGCCGACCGGGTCGACAAGCGCCGCATGCTCATGCTCACCCAGGTCTTGCTCGGCGCGCTCGGACTGGGGCTCGGACTCATCGTGGTTTTTGGCGTCGCGCAGCTCTGGCAGGTCTACGCCTTCGCTCTCGCCCTCGGAGTGGTGTCGGCGTTCGATGCTCCCTCGCGGCAGGCGTTCGTCTCGGAGCTGGTGGGAGAGAAAGATCTCACGAATGCCGTGGGTCTCAACTCGCTCTCGTTCCACAGCGCGCGCCTTGTGGGGCCTGCCGTGGCGGGCATCCTGGTGGCCCTCATCGGCGCCGGATGGGTGTTCATCATCAATGCGGCGTCGTTCATTGCGGTGTTCGTTTCGCTCACCCAAATGCGGCGCAATGAACTGATGCCGTCACGGCCAGCACCGCGGGCGAAAGGCCAGATTCGGGACGGATACCGCTACGTGCGCGGTCGACCCGACATTGTCGTCACGCTCGTGATGGTGTTCCTGGTGGGCACCTTCGGCTTCAACTTTGCAATTTTCATCTCCACGATGGCCACCGTGGAGTTCGGCCAGGGAGCCGGCGAGTTCGGGCTTCTCTCGTCGCTCATGGCGGTCGGTGCCGTCGCCGGTTCGCTCATCGCGGCGCGGCGCGAGCGACCACGCCTGCGCATTGTGACGGCGGCCGCCGCAGCCTTTGGTGTGGCGTGCGTAATCGCGGCCGTGATGCCTAACTACGTCACGTTCGCCGCAGCGCTCGTGCTCGTAGGGCTCAGCTCACTCACCATGATGACGAGCGCCAATGCCTACGTTCAGACGACGACTCCGCCCGAGCTTCGCGGCCGAGTTATGGCCCTCTACCTGGCCATCTTCATGGGCGGGACCCCCCTCGGCGCCCCCGTCACGGGCTGGATCACCAACGAGCTCGGCCCGCGGTGGGGCCTCGGTCTCGCGGCAATCTCGGGCCTGCTCGCTGCCGCAATCGCCCTGTGGTGGATGATCCGCCATCGTGGACTGCGTCTACGCCTCCACCGGGGCGAACGACGCGTGCGCATGGAGTACCTCGGCGACGGCCGCGCGGTCGTCAAGGATGACGTGAGTCCGGATGCTGCGACCCGAGAAATCGCTGTCGTCGAGGCCAACAACCAGAAGAGCTAAGCGCTCGCTAGGCCTCGCGGGTGATGTCAACGCGCACGAACATCTCTGAGGCGGTGCCGCCTGAGTACACGCCCCTCAGCGGCGGAACATCGCCATAGTCGCGGCCTCGACCCACGAGCACGTGGCGGTCGCCGATATCGATGCCGTTGGTGGGGTCAAACCCGCACCAGACCCCGCAAAACCATTCGACCCACGCATGGGATTCGCCCTCCTGGGTAACCCCCACAATGGGCTCAGGGTCTGGATGCAGGTAGCCGGAGACGTAGCGGGCGGGAATGCCGATCGAGCGAAGCGCTCCGAGGGCAAGGTGCGCAAAGTCTTGGCAAACCCCCTTGCGTTCCGCCCAGGCCTCCGCCGCTGTCGAGTTGACGCCGGTAATGCCGCTGACGTAGTCGAGTTGCTCACCGATTGCGATGCAAATTCGCCGGGCGGCATCGCACGGCCCGGCAGAGGCCTCCGCGATCTCGGAGGCGAGGTCGGCCAGCTCAGCAGGTGGGGTCGTGCGCTCACTCTGCTCAAGATGCTCGACCGTCTCGACGAGGCGCTCGACTTCGGCGGCGAGGTCATCCCAGCCGATCGGCTCATGGTCGTGTCGGCGATGGCTCACCTCTACGAGGCTCGTCGACGTGAGCGAGAGCTCGTGGTGGCCGCTCAATGCCTCGAACGCCGAGACCCTGCTGCCCCAGTAGTCCGTGTATTCGTGGTGGCTCGACGCGGGCTGAATGTCGATGCTGGCATGCAAAACAAACTGGCCGTCGGTCGTGATGGGCAGCATCCTGGCCTCGTTGTACGACGCGGCGACGGGCGAGGTGTAACGAAACCCCGTAACGTGACGGACGCGTAACCGGTTCATGTGGTTTCCCCTACCCAGCTCGGAGCAGCATCGTTCGGAAAGTACCGCAGCCGTGCCTGCTCCGAAACCGAGCTTGTGGCCAGTTGCACGCTCTCCATATGTGCGGGCAGGTCCTCGAGGATCTCCGCGATGGGTCGGTACTCGATCTCGCTGCGGATTTGGCCGAGCATGCGCCTGCTCTGATCGGGTGCCGCCGTCTCAGATCTCGGTTCGATCTCGTCGAGGCATTGCTCCGCCCTCGTGAGCGAGAAAAGGATGCTGCGGGGGAACTGCCGATCAAGCAGCAGAAACTCCCCCGCGCGCACGGCGCTGGGCGAACCGCTGTGCGTGCGCAGATACGACTCGTAAGCCCCGCAACTGCGCAGGATCGTGGTCCACGATGGCCCGCTGTCTTCTGTCAGTGAGCGTGTGGCCAGAAGCCGTGCCGTCATATCGGCGCGCTCGAGGCTCCTGCCGAGGGTGAAGAAATACCAGGCTTCGTCGCGCCGCGTTGCCGACTCGATGATGCCAACGGCGAGCGCCGAGCGCTCCCGCACCCACGCGATGAAGGCATGCACCTTGTCGTCGGCGACCTTGCGCGGCGTGCGCGCCCGCGTCGTGTTGAGGCACTCCCATAGTTCGGTTGAGACGATCTCGCGGGCCCGGCGGGCGTTCTCCCGTGCCGCGCCCAGTGAGAAGGCGATCGCGGTGGGTTGGGAACGGTCAACGGCGAGCAGCGAGAGCACGTCCTGCCGGGTCATGTCGCCGGTCTCGGGAATCTTGGCTCCCATCACTTCGAGGATGGAA
The DNA here is from genome assembly GCF_056262345.1 of Homoserinimonas sp. Taxonomy (NCBI): domain Bacteria; kingdom Bacillati; phylum Actinomycetota; class Actinomycetes; order Micrococcales; family Microbacteriaceae; genus Homoserinimonas; species Homoserinimonas sp. Next base: position 2,963 of record NZ_JBACFR010000182.1, on the reverse strand, counting down.
CGGCACGCCAGGTTCTCGTCAATCCAGGGGTCCTCGAGCAGCAGTTGCAGGTGCGCGTCGAGCACACTGGCGGTGCCATCGGCTCTCTCGATGTAACGCCCGATCCAAAAGAGTGATTCGGCGATTCGGCTCAGCATTGCCGTGTCTCCCGACTTTGTTGTTGTTGTTCGTGTTGTCGTTGCCCAGACGCCGCATCCGCCGGAGCGTGGTCTTGCAACCTCTCGCCCCGGGAGAATGCGGATGGGGCACGCCGGTCGGGTCCGACGGGCCACGCGGGTTCGTGCACATCACCTACGACCCAGGTGTCTTTTGAGCCGCCTCCCTGACTGCTGTTGACCACGAGTTCGCCCTCGGGCAGGGCCACTCGCGTGAGCCCACCCGGCAGCACCCAGATATCGCGCCCGTCGTTGACGGCAAACGGGCGCAGGTCGGCGTACCTCGGGCGCATGCCGTCATCGACAAGTGTGGGAATCGTTGAGAGCTGCACGAGCGGTTGGGCAATCCACCCCCGCGGGTCGGCCACGAGCCTGAGGCGCAGTTCATCGAGCTCGGCTCTGCTGGCATCCGGCCCGATGACAAGCCCCTTGCCACCGGAGCCATCGACCGGTTTAACCACGAGTTCGTCGAGTCGATCGAGCACCTCGGCAAGCGATTCCGGGTCTTCGAGTCGCCAGGTTGTCACATTGGGCAACAGCGGCTCTTCGCCGAGAAAATAGCGGATGAGGTCGGGCACATACGTGTAGACGAGCTTGTCGTCGGCCACCCCGTTTCCGACCGCATTGGCAATCGTGACCCGACCGAGCCGGGCAGCAAGCAGCATTCCCGGTGTGCCGAGCACGGAATCTGCCCGAAAGTGCAAAGGGTCGAGGTAGTCATCGTCGACACGGCGGTAGATCACATCCACCCGGGTGGGGCCCGCCGTCGTGCGCATGTAGACGCTGCCGCCAGAGCAAAAGAGGTCCCGCCCCTCGACGAGCTCGACGCCCATGAGCCGGGCAAGCAGAGTGTGCTCAAAGTAGGCGGAGTTGTGAACACCGGGGGTGAGGACAACAACGGTGGGGCTCTCCACGCCAGCGGGCGCGCTCGCCCTGAGCGCCCCGAGAAGCTTGCTCGGGTAGTCGGCGACGGGGCGCACCTTCATGCTCGCGAACAGCTCTGGCAGGGTTTGGCTCATGACTCGTCGGTTCGAGATCACGTAACTCACCCCGCTTGGCACGCGCACATTGTCCTCGAGCACACGCCAGGCGCCCGCTTCATCCCTGATCAGGTCGATGCCGCTGACCTGGATGCGCACACCGTTTGCGGGTTCGATGCCGACGGCGGCCCTATGAAAATGGGTCGACGACGTCACGAGCCTCGCGGGGATGATGCCGTCGCGCACCGCAGTCTGCGGGCCATACGCATCAGAGAGGAACGCCTCAAGGGCTCGCACCCTCTGCTGCACCCCGGCCGAAACCGCCTGCCACTCGTGCTGGTCGATGAGCCGAGGCACGGCATCGAGGGGGAACGGTCTCTCTTCGCCGGCAAAGTCGAAGGTCACCCCCTGGGCCAGATAGGAGTTGGCGAGGTCTTCTGTGCGACCGCGCAGCTCTGCCTGGGTCATCTTTGCTAGCCCGGCGTGAAGCTCCTTATAGCCCTGGCGCACGCTGCTGTGCTGATCGAACATCTCATCCCAGGGCGCAGGGCCGCGGCGGCGACTCGCGCCACTGCCGTATCCCTCGAAGAGCCCGTCCATGTCCGGAGCCTAGGGACGCACTATTGCGCGGGTGTTTCGAGCAGGTAGCCCTGCAGGTTACCGATTGTGCTGGTCCACTGGGCCCAGCTCTTCGCCGACTATTCGGGCGCGAGCGCCCCGCGCATGAGCGCCGCCAGGGCGGGGACTCCGCCAGCCGAATAGGCGACTCGTTGCCGATCGGCGCCGGTCCCCTCGGCAAACAGCCGGTCGATCCACTCGGTTACTCGCTCGGCATCTCCCTCTGCGGCGAGCGCGGCGGCGGTGTGCTGAAGCAGCGCATCCACAACCGTTCTCGACACCTCGAGTTCGCCCGTGAACGGGTGCACAAGCCGGTGAGAGATGCCATCGCGGGCGGCAAGCCACAGCGCAGAATCGATGAGCTCAGGGTGGAGCGGGTCCGCGGGGCTCTCGTCGGCGAGCGCGGTGCTCACGAGCGCGCGGATCAGCAGCGCCACGAGCACGGAGTGCCACGCCTCAAGCTGCGCGTCGCCTACCCGCACCTCAATGGTCGGGAACTTGCGAGAGAGCCGGATGTTCCAGGCGATGAGCGCGTCGTCGAAGGTTCCCCCGACCCCCACGATGCGGGCGGACCGTCGATCGTAGTCATCTGCGTCGACGAAGGCGGGCGGGGTGCCCCTGGTCGCCCACCGCTGAAGCTGAATGATGCGGTAGCTCGAGAACCCGGTGTCTTCGCCCTTCCACATCGGTGAGTTGCCGGCGAGGGCCGCGATGACGGGCATCCAGACGCGGAGCGCGTTCATCGCTCGCACCCCGGATTCACGATCGTCGATGCCTACGTGCACATGCAATCCGCCGTAGAAGTATTCCTTCGCCACGTGGCGGTATTCATCGAGCACTCGGTGATACCGGGACTTGTCGGTGAGCACGATGGGATTTGCCACGAGCGGGTAGGTGCCCGTTGACGCGGCGATGACACCGACGCTCGTCGCCGCATCCCGCAGCCTCCGGCGAAAGCCGATGAGGTCGGCGAGCGCGGCCTCGGCCGTCTCGCACACGGGGGTCGGCCGCTCCAGCTGGCTCAGCAGAAACTCACGCTGAATGTTGCGGCTCTCGCCGCGCTCCACCCGCAGGGCGCGATAAACGGCCGGCGCCTCGTCCCGGGGTGCGAGGGTCATGGGGTCGAGAATGGCGTATTCCTCTTCCATTCCGAACGTTGCCATCTGGTCTCCTCTCGTCCACACTCCTGCGAACGTAACTGCATCCCGGC
>NZ_JBACFR010000181.1:0-8844 GCF_056262345.1 Homoserinimonas sp. | reverse complement strand
CGCCCCCGAATCTTCGGGTGCGGCGAGCCGTTTTTGGTAGCGCCGACGCGGCAGCGGCCGGCTAGCTAGCCCGCCGGGGCGAACAATCCCGGCAGCGCCGCGGCGGCCCAGGGATAGCCCACGAACACGGCTGCGTCGATGAGGGCGTGCGCAACGACGAGCGGCATCAGCCGCCCGAACTTCGTGTAGAGCCAGCCAAAGAGCACGCCCATCGCGATGTTGCCGATGAACGAGCCAAAGCCTTGGTACACGTGGTAGGTGCCGCGAAACAGCGCGGCGCTCAGGATGATGGCCCACGGTCCCCAGCGCAGGTCACGCAGGCGGGCAAAGAGATATCCGACAACGATGAACTCTTCGACCACGCTGGAGCGCACTGCGGCGAGCAGCAGAACGGGCACGGTCCACCAGTGTTCGGCCAGGTCCGTCGGCACAACGGTCACCGTAATGCCCAGCGCCTTTCCACCCAGATAGAGCCCCAGACCCGGGATGCCGATGACGAGGGCGAGCACGATTCCCCAGGCACCGTCTCTGCCAGCTTTAGTGCCGTCAATGCCGAGGCGCTCCAGATGGGGTTTCGAGGCTGACCACATGAGGTAAACCACGAGGGCAACGGGCATGAGGTCGACGAGAATCGCCATGAGTTGGTAGATGAGGTCGAATACCGGCCGGGGGCTCAGCGAGGAGTTGATGGTCGCGGTCTGGTCGGAGAGTGGCTGCTCGCGGGTCAACCGATTGGCGATGGCGATGATCGAATAGACGGCGGATGCTCCCAGCGAGAGCCCGAGCACGATTGCGATTTCTGCACCGATGCGGGGGCGAGTCAGTGGCACAGCGGTGAAATTGGCGGGTATCGACAATGGGGCTCTTTTCACTCTCGGCAGGGTCACGGGCCTGCAAGCGCTGGATCTTCGCTTAACACGCTCCTGCAAACGCTGTTACTGCTCATTTGCGCGTGGAGACGCAATATTCTTGCGTTTGGCGCGGTTTTTCGCTGCAATGATTGCAAGCAGGTAAATTTTCGGCATCGTTGTTGGGAGTTGCTGCTCACCCCGCTTAGGGTGACAAACTACTGCATCGCTGTGAAGACCCTCATGTCTTCGGCGGTGAGTTCTGCCTCGTGATGGTTTCGGTGCCGCACGAGGTTCCATTTTGCACAGGAGGAAAATTGGCAATCACAGGACAACGCTTCAGGAGGGTGGCCACGCTTGCGGCCATCGCCGGAGCCTCAGCCATGGTGCTGGCTGCATGCACAACATCTGGTGAGCAGGAAGGCGACGCGGGCGACACCATCTCGATCGCCGTCACCAACGCCTTCACGTCGTTCAACGGCGACACCCCCCAGGCGAACCTCGACACCAACGGAATGGTTGGCTACCTCACGGGTGTTTCGGGCGGACTCGGACTGGGCGGCTTCGTGCGCCTCGACACCGACTTCTCGCTCATCAAGGACGAGAGCTTCGGAACCTACGAGCGCGTCTCCGAAGACCCGCTGACCGTCAAGTACACGCTCAACGACGGCCTCAAGTGGTCCGACGGCGAGCCGATCACGGCCGACGACATGCTCTTCTCGTGGGCACAGCAGTCTGGCTACTACGACGACGCCACGCTCGACCCCGAGACCGGCGAAGCCATCTCCGGCACGCAGTACTTCTCGCTCGCGGGCAGCACGGCTGGCCTCGACACCACCTCGTTCCCCGAGATCGGTGACGACAACCTGTCGCTCACGATCGAGTACGCGTCGCCGTACGTTGACTGGGAGCTGGTCAACATGATCGGCAAGCCCGCTCACGTTGTCGCCGAGAAGGCTGGCGTTTCGCTCGAGGACTTCGTTGCTCTTCTCAAGGAGCTCCCGCAGGGTGACCCCGCGGCTCCGGTTGAGGCGAACCCCACCCTCAAGGCCGCCGCTGACTTCTGGAACACGGGCTACGACGTAACGTCGTTCCCCGAGGACGAGTCGCTTCTCGTTGGCTCTGGTCCCTTCACGGTGACCGCGTTCACGGCTGAGTCTGACATCACGCTCACCAAGAACCCCGAGTACAAGGGCGACCTTGCACCGGACTACGAGACGCTCATCATCCGCTTCATCGGTGACTCGAACGCACAGGTTACGGCTCTTCAGAACGGTGAGGTCAACGCGATCTACCCGCAGCCGTCCGCCGACACGCTCGAGGCACTCGAGGCAGCCAACGCTGTGACCTACGAGGGCAGCCAGCTCGCGTACGACCACCTCGACCTCAAGCAGTCCTCCGCGGTCTTCGCTGACCCGAAGGTGCGCGAGGCATTCCTCAAGACGGTTCCGCGTCAGCAGATCCTCGACTCGATCATCACGCCGGTTAACCCTTCGGCTGAGGTTCTCAACTCGCAGATCTTCGTGCCCGCTAACCCCGAGTACGCCGACGCTGTCAAGGCGAGCGGATACGACGAGTACACCGAGCCCGACATCGAGGGTGCCAAGGCGCTCCTCGCTGGCGCAACGCCGACCGTTCGCATTCTCTACAACACCAACAACCCGAACCGCGTCGACTCGTTCAACGCGATTCGTCAGTCGGCAGAGTCTGCAGGCTTCATCATCGTTGACGCTGGATCGCCCGACTGGTCGAGCCTGCTGAGCGGTGGCGAGTACGACGCTTCCATCTTCGGTTGGGTCTCCCCGGGTGCCGGCAACGCCGGGCTTCCGCAGATCTTCAAGACCGGCGGCGGCGGAAACTACAACGACTACTCGAACCCGGATGTCGACATCCTGGTCGACGAGTCGCAGGTGTCGCTCGACGCAGACGAACTGGCTGAGATCAAGATCCAGATCGACGCGTTCACGAAGAAGGACGGCTACGGCCTGCCCCTCTTCCAGACTCCTGGTCTGTTCGCCGACAACGGCACCATCAAGGGCCTTGAGTACTTCGGTGGCCAGACGGGCATCGTCTGGAACGCCCAGGACTGGACCCTTGCTGGCTAGCTAGCAGTTCACTCAGTTCCACTGAGAGTGGGGTGCCGGAGACACAGTCTCCGGCACCCTGTTCTTGGGTCACGGCATGTTCTGCGGTCACGGCCAACCCAGGGGGTTGGCTCGGGGGCCGTGCAACGTGTGACTAAGCTATTCAGGTTCGGGCTCGATCGGTTGGCAGCGGCTAGACCGTCGAACATCCAGTAACCAGCACTATGAGATGGGCACAACTTTGGTTGGCTTTATTCTGAGAAGGATCGCGGTTTCGATCCTCGTTCTCGTCGCGGCGTCTTTCATCATGTACGTTCTCGCGGCCAACGCCGGAGACCCCCTGCAAGACCTTCGCGGGTCGAGCTCTCCCAACAAGGATCAGCTGATCGCTGCGCGAACCGCTGCCCTCGATCTCGATGTTCCTCCGCCGCTGCGGTGGTTCCTGTGGCTCGGTGGGGCACTGCAGTGTCTCGTGCCCTTTGGCGGGTGTGACCTCGGGCTCACCCTGTCGAACGCCCCCGTCACGACAATCCTTCCCGCCGCCATGCTGGCGACCATTCAGCTCGTCAGCGTCTCGTTCGTTCTCGCGATCATCCTGGGCGTCGTAGTAGGTATCGCCACGGCTCTCCGCCAGTACAGCGGGTTCGACCTCAGCGTCACGTTCATCAGCTTCTTTCTCTACTCGCTACCCTCGTTCCTCGTGGCGGTGCTCCTCAAGGAGTTCATTGCGATTGGGTTCAACAACTTCCTCCAGGGAGGTTCGGGCATTCCGGTGCCCATGATCGTGATCATCTCCCTGGTGGCCGGCCTCGTGTGGCAGGTCCTCGTCGGAGGGGATCTGCGCCGCAGACTCGTCACCTTCGTGGTCTCGGCAGTGGCTACCGGCGCCGTGCTCGCCTACGTTTCGTTCACCGGATGGTTCCAAGACCCCGGGCTCGGGTTGGTCGGGGTTCTCGTCCTCACGGCTGGCATTGTCTACTGCACGGTTGCCGTCGCAGCGGGTTTCGCCAACAAACGTGCTCTTCTCGGCGGCGTTATCGCTGGTGTGATCGCGATCGTTTCTTACTTCGCCCTTCAGGGGCTCTTCGATGTCTCGAGCGGCGGCACGATCGCGCTTCTCGCGGTAGCGACCGTGATTGTGGGAGTCATCATTGGCTACGCGGTAGGCGGCAACGACCGTGGCCAAAACATCAAGGTCTCTGTCATCGTCTCGGTGCTTTCCGCCGGTGTCGTTCTGCTCGACCGCTACATGCAGTCGTGGAATGCCTACATTTCGTCGCCGCGCATCAATGGCCGACCCATCGCCACCGTCGGTGCCTCGACTCCGGGGTTCCAAGGCGATTTCTGGTTGCAGGGCATCGACACGTTCACCCATCTGCTGCTTCCGACGATCTCGCTGTTGCTGATTTCGTTCGCCAGTTACACGCGGTATGCGCGTGCAGGCCTGCTCGAGGTTCTCGGCCAGGATTACATCCGCACCGCGAGGGCCAAGGGCCTGCCGGAGCGCACGGTTATCGTTCGCCACGCCTTCCGCAACATGCTCATCCCCATCGCCACCCTCGTGGCGACGGATGTCGGTGCTTTGTTGGGTGGTGCGATCATCACCGAGCGAGTCTTCGCCATCAGTGGAATGGGCGCTCTCTTCAACGCGTCACTGCAGAGAATCGACCTGAACCCCATCATGGGTTACTTCATCGTGATCGCCATCACCGCAGTTCTGTTCAACTTCTTGGCCGACCTTGCCTACGCGGCGCTCGACCCGAGAGTGCGGGTGCGCGCATGATGCGATCGCAGCCAGCACCAATGTCAACTCCGGCCGAAAGGAGTGCCCGATGAGCCTGTTAACAGAGCCAGCAGCACCGATCGAACCTCAGCCGTCCAAGCCAGACGACACCAAGGGTCTGAGCCAGGGAAAGCTCATCTCCCGACGCTTCGTGAGCAATCGCCTCGCTGTGGTCTCGATCGTCATCTTCGTGCTCGTCGCGGTGCTGTCGATCTCGGCGATCGGCCTAGGGCCGATCCCCGGCTGGTGGAAGCACAACTTCACGTCACTCAACCCGCAGCTCAACGGCGGGGCTCCCACGCTGTCGCTCGTGCCCAAGTGGCTCGGCGGCGAGGGGATCTCGCTCGGTGAGCATCCGTTCGGTCAGAGCCGCATCGGGGTTGACTACTTCGCCATGACGATGCGCGGCATCCAGAACTCGATCATCGTGATGTTCGTGATCGGTGGCATTGGAACCGTGCTCGGCACCGTCGTTGGCGCCGTCGCGGGGTACTACCGCGGGTGGGTCGACTCCGTGCTCATGCGCGTTACCGACGTCTTCATCGTGATTCCGGCCCTCGTCATCGGCGCAATCGTCGGTCGCGCAACGGGTGGCCTCGGCGTGTGGCTTCTCGCGTTCTTCCTGGCGCTGGTGTCGTGGATGACCATCGCCCGTCTCGTGCGGGCCGAGTTCCTGAGCCTGCGCGAGCGCGAGTTTGTAGAAGCAGCGCGGGTGGCGGGTGCGAGCGACTTCCGCATCATCTTCAAGCACATCCTGCCGAACGCCATCGGAGTGGTCATTGTCTCCGCCACGCTTCTGGCCGCTGCCGCCATCCTGCTCGAGACGGCGCTCAGCTTTCTCGGCTACGGCATCCGTCAGCCGGATGTCTCGCTGGGCCTTTTGATCTCAGAGAACCAGTCAGCGTTCCAGACGCGGCCGTGGCTCTACTGGTGGCCGGCCGTCTTCATCGTGCTGCTTGCGCTGCTCGTCAACTTTGTGGGCGACGGGCTCCGGGACGCGTTCGACCCTCGTCAGAAGCGCGTCTCGCTGCGGCGCATGAAGGAAACCCCGTGACGAGCGTGATGTCACTGCAGGCCGACGAGCAACGCCGAGGCGCCGACAAGCAGCGCCGCCACGGCAAGCGCTGCAACCGCAACGGCGTCGAGTCTGGTGCGAACCGGATAGTTCTCGGCCTCGCCGGCGACGATCTTGCCGGAGTCGCGAAGCGATTCCCATCGCTCGCGAATGAGTGCTGCGGCCTTGCCGGAGTCGGTCGTGAGCAGCTCGCCCACCGAGACAGTCTCGCCATTGCGGTGCCCGTGCGGCGCCGTTCCTCGACGAGCGACTGCGCCACCCATGCGTCCGGGAGCGGGCGCCGCCGAGACCGCAATCGCGCGGCCGGGAACGTGCACCCGCAGCGAGTAGGTAACGTCCAGATGAATGAGGGCGGGCCACGGAATCTCGACGCTGTGCGAGACGTTCGCCACGGTGACGCCATCGGCGTCGACGCGCACGTGCGGGCGCCAGAGCACAACCCACACGACGGCCGCAGCAGCAGCAATCGTGGGCAGAAGCCACAGACTGTTGCCAGCGCTCGAGCCCGTTGCGACGATTCCCACCGAGACCGCTGCGGCCACGGCCCAGAGCACAATCGAGAGCGTTCTGTTGAAATTCGAGCGGAACACTCGTGCCGTGCTGTCGGTAGTCATACCCCTATGTTTCCAGTCTCCGGCCGTGAGTCGTGCATGAGAGCTCTGGTTGTTGTTAACGAAAGGTTGTCATGGTGATGGATCAGCGCCCCGAGCGGTCGGATGTTCCGGCTCTGCGTGTCACCGATCTCAGCGTCGATTTCGCGGTCGATGGTGTGTGGGTTCCCGCAGCTAAGAAGCTGAACTACGAGATCGGCCGAGGCCAGGTCATCGCTGTCGTCGGCGAATCTGGTTCGGGAAAGAGCGCAAGCTCTATGGCGATCCTCGACCTGCTGCCCAAGAACAGCCGGGTCCGTGGCAGCATTTCGGTCAACGGTCGTGAGCTCACGACGCTTTCCACCAAGCAAATGCGAGCGGTGCGAGGCGACGATGTCGCGGCGATCTTCCAGGAGCCGATGACCGCCCTCAACCCCGTCTACACGGTGGGCTTCCAGCTTGTCGAGGCGGTTCGCGCCCACCGCAACGTCACGCCGAGCGACGCCGCGGCGAGGGCGCGCGAGCTTCTTGGCCTTGTCGGTCTGCCCGACCCCGAGAAGGCGTTCAAGTCGTATCCCCACCAGCTCTCGGGCGGCCAGCGCCAGCGCGCCATGATTGCTCAGGCCCTGAGCTGCGACCCGACTCTGCTCATCGCAGACGAGCCGACAACCGCGCTCGATGTCACGGTGCAGGCCGAAATCCTCGATCTGCTGCGCAACCTTCGCGACACGTTCGACGCTGCCATTCTGCTCATCACCCACGACATGGGCGTCGTTGCCGACCTCGCCGACTGGATCGTCGTGATGAAGGATGGCGAAATCGTTGAACAGGGCGATGTCAACGCCATCTTCAACACGCCGCAGCATCCTTACACTCAGGCGCTCCTGGCCGCTGTACCCCGCCTCGGCGAGGCAGTAGCCGGACACGAGGCGATCAACGTGATCGAGACCGAGGCAGACATCGCCGAGGGCTCGCTCGACGAGATCGATGTGCCTGAAGCGCCCGTAATCACCGCGCCGACCGTGCTGAGCCTCAAGAATGTGGGAATCGTCTACGGCAAGCAGGGCCGCGTTGGCGCGTTCCGCGCGGTCGACGATGTGACCCTGCAAATCGCCGAGGGTGAGATTCTGGGCCTCGTCGGCGAGTCCGGTTCTGGCAAGTCCACAATCGGCCGTGCCGCAATCGGATTGCAGCCCATCGCCGATGGGTCGCTCGTTGTCGTCGACACCGACATCAGCAAGGCCGACCGCAAAATCATCAAGTCGCTCCGCCGCAAGGTGGGCATCGTGTTTCAAGACCCTTCGTCGTCGCTCAACCCGCGACTGCCCATTGGCGAGTCCATCGGCGAGCCCCTACTGCTTGCGGGGGAGGCCAAGGGTGCCGCTCTCGACCGGCGCGTCGAGGCGCTCCTCGACGATGTGAACCTGCCGCGGTCCTACCGCAACCGGTTCCCCCACGAGCTCTCCGGTGGTCAGAAGCAGCGCGTTGGCATCGCCCGCGCGCTTGCGCTCAAGCCGCGCCTGCTGGTGGCCGACGAGCCCACATCCGCGCTCGATGTTTCGGTTCAGGCCACGGTGCTTGAGCTGCTGCGCCAACTGCAGCGTGAATACGGCTTTGCCTGCCTCTTCATTAGCCACGACCTTGCGGTCGTCGATGGCATGGCCGACCGCATAGCGGTGCTGCACCGCGGCAAGCTCGTCGAGCAGGGCACGCGCGATCAGATTCTGCGCGCGCCCAAGGAGGCCTACACGCAGCGCCTGATCCAGGCCGTCCCGATTCCGGACCCGGTCGAGCAGCGCGTGCGCCGCGAGATCCGTCACGGCCAGCGCTAGTCGCCTAACGATCACAGCTCTGCTCTAGCGCGTCGCCGAGCATTGTTGGGCGATGTCCATGGGGAGAAGAAAATCATCCTGAAGAAGCGGGCTGCCGTCGCGGCGGTTGTCGTCGCTGCGGTGGCGCTGGCCGGGTGCACGCCGGACTCTCGGGTCGCCGAGGGCAGCACCGTCACAGTGGCCGTTGCCGAAGCCTTCACCTCCTTCAACGCGGCGACCGGTTTCGGCAGCGCGGTCGGCACCAATGCGAGTGTCGTGGCTGCTACGAACTCGTCGTTTGTCTCGTGGGATGAGAACGGCGACCCCGTGCCCGACGAGTCGTTCGGCACCATCGTTAAGGTTTCGGATGATCCGCTCAGGGTGCGGTACACGATCGCCGATGGGGTGCGGTGGAGCGATGGCGTCCCGGTCGATGCGGCCGACCTTTTGCTCTCGTGGGCTGCCAACTCTCGGGCGCTCAACACGGCCGGGTTTGATGCCGAGGCCCACCTCGACGTGCAGACAGGGATGTTCGACGACACGATTCCCGACGATGTCGTGTTCTTCGACGGCTTTACCTCCAATGGGCTCGACCGGGTCACTGAGGTCCCCGAGGTGTCAGACGATGGTCGCTCCCTAACGCTGACCTTCGA
>NZ_JBACFR010000180.1:0-44075 GCF_056262345.1 Homoserinimonas sp. | reverse complement strand
TTCGTGACCGATAACGCTGAGGGAGGCAGTGAACCGCCCGAAGACCTCCCCGTCGCCGTCGCCGAACACCATGCGGCTTCCGTCCCAGAATGCATTGTCATAGCGGTTGCCGTAGTGAACTGTGGCATCCAGTCGCGCGTTGTTGCCGTCTACGGAGGCCCAGCCAACGGCGGAGAGCAGGAGCGTGTGGGTCGCGCCCAGGCCATCCCAGGCCTCCGTTACCGCAATGTCGCCGGGTGCAGTATCACCGCCGTCGGAGCGCACGAGGACTCCCGGCAGCTCTGTGCTGTTTTTCGCGTCGAAGATACGCCGATAGGGCTCGGACTGCGTCGCGGCAGTTGGGTGCTCTAGCTCGGGGGCCACCGCGGAAGGATGCTGCGACAGTCGACCCTGCCGAATCCCTGGATCGGTTTCCAGCGCGTGCCGTGCTGCTGTCGCCGCGGCTTCGAACCGGGGGTCTTCGGCGCTCGCGAGGTGTGCGAGCAAGTAGGGCGGAACAACGAACATGGGTACCGGCGAGCGGGGGGCGGAGGTGGCTGGCATTGATGTATCTTCACATCGGCCACCGACGTAGCTGGGCCAGGCGCGGGCATACCCGGCAAACGCTCGGGTAGGCAGCTAGCCGATCAGGCTCGGCTCCAGGTCTCCGAGCGTTCGGAAGCGCGTCATTCTTGCGACACCGAGTGAGGCGACCACCAGCGCTGTGGCGAGCCACGCAAGGAGCACCCAGGCATCGTTTATCGCGTCAGTGAGATTTCCTCCGTACATCAGCTGTCTGAGCCCGTCCACGGTGTAGGACATGGGTAACAGATGGTGGATAAAGGCGAGCGGGGCAGGGAGGGTCTGCCAGGGAAAAGTTCCGCCCGCGGTCACGAGCTGAAGCACCATCATCACGAGCCCAAGAAACTCCCCGACACTGCCGAGCCAGATATTGAGGGCGAGGAGTATCGAGGCAAACGTTGCCGATGACAGCACCATGAGGCCGATGGTTCCTGCGGGATTCTCGACCTTGAACCCCAGAACAACGGCCACGATGACAAACAGGCCGATCATCTGGAGCACCCCGATCATGGTGGGCGTCAACCAGCCGGCAATCGCGATCTTAACGGGGGAGTGCAGGGCAGTTATGGCACGGCGAGAGAAGGGCTTGATGATGAGAAATAGCGCATAGATGCCGATCCAGGCAGCGAGCCCCATAAAGAAGGGGGCGAGCCCTGCTCCATAGGTTCCCGCTTCCGCGACTGCTGCGGTTTTCACGGTGACGGGGTCTGCAATGTTCTTAGCTTGAGCTGCCCGCTGCTGCTCCGTGGTCTCAGGGATTCGCTGGATGCCATCGGCTAGCCCCGATTGGAGCGTCGCCAGCCCAGAAACCAGTTGCGGCAGCCCTGATGAGAGTTCCGCTGCGCCCGAATTGACCTCGGACGCACCCGTCGCGAGTTCCGCTGAGCCCGCCGCGGCAGATTGGATGCCATTGGTGAGCGTCGGAGCGGCTTGCGCTAGCCTCCGTGCCCCCGCGGCGACCTCGCTTGATCCTGCAGCAAGGGTGTCGAGTTGGCCGACGGCCTGTTTGAGCCTGGCGTCGCCGTTCTGCACTGCGGCGTTGAGATCGTCAAGAACAGTCAGTGCTTCGGCAATCTGAGCGGGGGTGAGTCCCGAGGTCAAGAGTCGTTGTTCAATCTCGTTTCGCACCGGCTGCAGACTCGCGATCACATCGGAGGAGGCCGCGCTGACCTGGTCGCCGAGGGCGGCGACGCGCTGGTTGCCCGAGGCGACCTCGGCCGCACCGTTGGCTAGTGCGGTGCTTTCTGCGGGAAGCGAGGCGGTGCCGGAGGCGAGTTGGCCGAGGCCATCGCGCAGAGTCACCGACCCGCTGGCCAGCTGTGCGGTGCCAGAGGCCAGTTCTGTGGCGCCAGCCGCGGCCGTCTGTGCTCCAGAGAGCAGTTCCGTTACCCCGTTGCTCGCGGTGGAGAGGCTCGTGCGAATCGTCGAGAGGGAGACGAGAAAGGTTGACGCTGCTTCTTCGTTTACCTGCGCCACAATGTCGGTCGTGATGGTCTTGATCGCTTGTTGGCCGATCGTGGTGCCGAGATAGCTGTTGGCATCGTTCGTTGTGAGAACGAGCTCTGCCTGGCGGGGGTCATCGGCCGCGGACGAGGCGATGGCTTCTGAGAAACCCTGGGGGAGCGTTACGGCAAAGTCGAAGCGCTGATCGTCGACGCCCTGTGCCGCTTCTGTGGGGGAGACTCTGTGCCAGTCGAACGTGTTGGAGTCAAGGATTTTCGTGGCGATGCGGTCCCCATAGTTTGTATAGGTGCCGTCCGAGGTGACGCCGCGATCGGCCACGACCAGCGCGACGGGGATCTGGCCCAGGCGGTCGTAGGGGTTCTGATTGGCCCACAAGTAGAGCCCGCCATACAGCAGGGGCACGATTCCGAGGGCGACCAGGGCGATGAACGCCATGGGCTTGCGAACCAGCCGCCGAAACTCCGCCGCGATCATTGCCGGGATCTTCACGATGTGCCTTCCTGCGTGGTTGCGTCGTCATCGCCGCCCCTGGCGTCTGGCGTTGCCACCTGATCGGGTTCTGGCGCGATTCCGAGTGCGGTCGCCGAGGCGACCCCCGCGATTGCCAGCACCGCATAACCTCGGGCAGCGAGTTCTTGTGAACGCTGCCACCAGTGGGCGGGATCCCCGCCGTGCCGGTCTGGCGCGGTGATGACGAGCCCTTCGACGTCGTCGCGCAGCACCGCCAGCTCGGTGAGAAGCCTGATGCGAACAATCGGGGGCACTGTTCCGATGGTCCAGGATCGCCATTCTGTTACGCCGAGTTCGTGCAGGGCGCGAACCGTTGCCCGCGGCCCCGCCGGAAGCCCGGCGAACATGAGTTCCTCGGCAACGACTGCGAACACCGTGACCTCGGCCGACGGGTCGTTGACCTCCGGTGCGTCGATCAGGGCAACCCGCCTGCGCAGCTCTGGCGCATTGGTGGAGTGATCGATGGTCACGCCACCGCTATCCGGGCGCATTCTGCCCGATGCGATGAGCCCGAGAACGCTCGGGCGCTGGGCGGTCTCGACTACGGCGAGTGTCGCAGAGTTACTGCGGAACGCTGCCGACATTACGGGGAGAGCTGAGCCGTGCCGACCCTTGCTCACCTCGGTTAGTGTGACGATCACGAGACCTCCCGATGCGATGGTGCGCGTGGCCCGCTCAGTGTAGGTCTGGAGGCTGGAGTGTTGTCATCGGGTTTGGGGAATAGCAGAGTGCTCGGTCGCGTTGTGACGAATATCAATGCAAACGTATCAAGATAGGACAGCGCGATGAGCACCCAGATGCAGTTCGGTATCTTCAGCGTCGGTGACATCACCGTCGATCCCACAACGGGCAGCACCCCCACCGATGCCTCGCGTCTCAAAGACGTGCTGACGATCGCGCAGCATGCAGAAGAGGTTGGGCTCGATGTCTTCGCCATGGGCGAGCACCACAACCCACCGTTCTTTCCCTCAAGCCCCGTCGCCATCAACAGCTGGCTCGCTGCCAAGACCGAGCGCCTCATACTCTCGACCGCGACGACCCTGATCACGACCAACGATCCCGTGCGTCTCGCCGAGGACTACGCCGTGCTTCAACATCTCTCTGACGGCCGAATGGACCTTACGCTCGGCCGTGGCAACACTGGCCCCGTCTACCCCTGGTTCGGCGAAGATATCCGCCAGGGCATCCCGCTCGCGCTTGAGAAGTATGCGCTGCTTCGCCGCCTGTGGCGCGAAGAGTTCGTCGACTGGGAGGGCCAGTTCCGCACGCCGCTGCAGGGATTCCAGTCGACGCCGCGCCCGCTCGACGGGGTTCCTCCGTTCGTGTGGCATGGCAGCATCCGCAGTCCAGAAATCGCGGAGCAGGCCGCCTACTACGGCGACGGATTCTTCTCCAACCACATCTTTTGGCCGGGATCGCACACCGCCAAGATGGTCGGCTTCTACCGCCAGCGCTTCGAACACTACGGTCACGGAACGGCCGCTGAGGCGATCGTCGGTATCGGCGGGCAGGTCTTCATGCGCAAGAACTCGCAGGATGCGATCAACGAGTTTCGCCCGTACTTCGATAATGCGCCGGTCTACGGAAACGGCCCGAGTCTCGAAGAGTTCACCTCGCAGACGCCGCTCACGGTGGGCAGTCCGCAGGAAGTCATCGACCGCACCCTCGGATTCCGCGACTACGTGGGCGACTATCAGCGTCAGCTGTGGCTGCTCGACCACGCCGGACTCCCACTCAAGACTGTGCTTGAGCAGCTCGACCTGCTCGGGGGAGAAGTGGTCCCCGTTCTTCGCGAGGAGTTCGCCAAGAATCGGCCAGCGAACGTTCCCGATGCCCCTACGCACACCGCACGCATGGCGGCTGCTGCGGCCGCCGTCGAGAGGGCCGCGGCAGAAGCCGACACGGCCCTTCAGAGTTAGGAAGCAGAGCAATGACAGAAACAACCACTCGACGCATCGCCGTGGTATCGGCGGGGCTCAGCAAGCCATCGAGTACCCGGATGCTCGCCGACCGTATTGCGGCGGCAACCGTGGCAGAGCTCGAGGCTCAGGGCATCACGGTTCATGTCGACACGTTCGAGCTGCGCGACACAGCGCAGGATGTGACCAACAACATGCTCACGGGTTTTCCGAGCCCCAAGCTTGAGGAGGTCATCGGCACTGTTACGAGTGCCGACGGACTCATTGTTGTCACTCCCGTGTTCACCACGAGCTACAGCGGTCTGTTCAAGTCGTTCTTCGACGTCATCGATAACCAGGCTCTCGTCGATATGCCGGTCGTGATCGGGGCGACGGCAGGAACGCCGCGCCACTCGCTCGTGCTCGATTACGCGATGCGTCCGCTGTTCACCTACCTGCACGCGGTCGTAACTCCGACCGGCGTTTTCGCCGCATCCTCGGACTGGGGCGACGCGGGCGACAAGGTCAAAACCCTCGGCAGCCGCATCGAGCGTGCGGCGAAGGAGCTTGCTCCGCTCGTCGCCGACTCGACCCGGTCGAGCACGGTGCGAGACCCGTTCGCGCTCGACGCGTCGTTCAGTCCGACAGGGTCTTACATCATCGACTAGCGCGGCCACAGGCCGGGGACGGCATATGAGGTCGGCAGCCGGCGTGGTACCGAGCATGTCTCGATCGATAATATGCTGGCTGCTGCTGGCACCGTCGCAGCCCTGATCGCTGAGACGCTGACGCTTAAGCCACAAGGCCCGCGCGTCCGGAATCCCACGGGGGTGGGGCATTCCGGACGCGCGACTTGTATCCCGCCCCTGTCGGACTACGCGGGTGGTGCCTGCTCGTCGAGCGGATACCGCATCACGGCGGCGACCGAGGATTCTCCCGGTAGGTCCGCACGGCGCACAGCCCACACCTTGCCGCCCGAGCGAAGCACTCGAAGCGCAATCTCGTCCACGATGCCGTTGGTGCTTCCACTCGGTTCCTTCGCCAGAGCGAGGGCACCCGTGTCATCGATCGTGCCCTCCTGGGTGTCGTCGATGTCGAATAGCAGCTCCTCGACGGCGCCGTCGGTAGCAGCGCGGGCAACCGTCGCGAGATCGGCCGAGGCGCGACCGTGGTTTGCTTTGGTGCCAAAGCCCTCTCGCCACGATGTCAGGATGGCGGCGTAATGCTCGTCGAGAACCGCCCTCGCCTTGGTTTCCAGATCCGCCAGAGAGAGGGCAGCGGGGTTCTCCTCGATCGGCTCCGGCAGCAGATTCTTATAGGTGTTCGCCTCGCGATAGGCCGGCTGCAGCTCGCTCGAAGCGGCCAGGATCAACGGCTCGGTGTGCTCCGCCATCGCAGCAATGACGGCGTCCTGCACGATGCGGCAATATTTGCGAAGCTCGATCTTCTCGCCCGTGCTTCCCAATGCACGCCCGCGGTCTCGCTGCCCGTCGCTCGAGGTGTATTCCAGAACCGTGTGGATGTCATCCGGCAGCGTGAGCGGGACCTCGTGCACCCCCTCATCGGGCGAAAGCTCGGCGAGCTGGGCGCCGCCTTCGCTTACGGCCACCACGTACGCCGCGTGACTAAAGGCGATCGATCGAAGAAGCGGCCCGACATCAAACCTGTCGCCGACCGAGGTGCGGTTGGTCAGATGGTTCTTCACTCGGAATTCTCTGGCACCATCCGGGTTGGCAAAGAGCACCATCGATTCTGAGAGGTTCAGCCAGAACTCCTCACTCGTCACTGAGTCGAGAGCCGCCCGCACTGCACGCCGCTGCCGCACGTCGACTCCTGCAGCTTCGAGCTGGTGATCCGCCTCCCGGAGGGCGTCTTTGTATTCGAGCTCTAAGCGCTCTCGTTCTGCGGCGAACGGCGTGGTTCGCAGGATGATGGATACGCTCGCCTCCGATCGTTCGCCAGCGAGTTCAACGATGTCCTGGTAGGTGAGTGTTGCGGTCATGCCTCCACGGTAGGTTTCACCGGCATACGCGGGGAGAACGCTCATGGGATTCCTAGGAACACTCCGCGCTCGCGGCGATCCTGGCTCTCGCAGGGGGTCGCTGGTAGGCTTGGCGAGGTTGCAGAGATGCAACTAGAGCAAGAACCAAACGGAGCAGGCCGGCATGAGGCTGGTCACCGGTGGTGAGTTCCCGTATCGCACAGGGCGAAACGGTGATTTTCTACTGTTGGCCAGAGCCCGGCGCTCGCGCATATCGCGCGCGCCCCTGACTGCCCGCTCCTGCTCCGATGTATGAGTCGCGCCCACACGGGGGGCGACGTAAAACAAAGGAGAAACCCTTAATGGAGGGTCCAGAAATTAAGTTTGCTGAAGCCGTTCTCGACAATGGCAAGTTCGGCAAGCGCACGGTCCGTTTCGAGACCGGCCGCCTCGCGCAGCAGGCACAGGGCGCAGTAGCCGCCTACCTCGATGAGGACACCATGCTTCTGAGCGCCACGAGCGCCGGCAAGCACCCGCGTGAAGGATTCGACTTCTTCCCGCTCACCGTCGATGTCGAAGAGCGTTCCTACGCCGCCGGCAAGATCCCCGGCTCGTTCTTCCGTCGCGAGGGTCGGCCCAGCACCGAGGCCATCCTCGTCTGCCGTCTCATCGACCGGCCCCTGCGTCCGTCGTTCGTCGACGGTCTCCGCAACGAGGTCCAGATCGTCATCACCGTTTTGAGCATCGCCCCCGGCGAGTTCTACGACGCGCTGGCTATCAACGCGGCATCCGCTTCGACGCAGATCTCGGGGCTTCCCTTCAGCGGCCCGATCGCCGGCATCCGCCTCGCCCTCATCGGCGACCAGTGGGTTGCATTCCCCAACGTTGAGCAGCTCGAGAACGCCGTATTCGATCTCACCGTCGCTGGCCGCCTGGTCACCGACAAGGACGGCAACGAAGACATCGCCATCATGATGGTGGAGGCCGAGGCCACCGAGGTTTCATGGAACCTCATCAAGGCGGGCGCAACCAAGCCCGACGAGGCCGTCGTCGCCCAGGGCCTTGAGGCGTCGAAGCCGTTCCTCAAGCAGCTCGTCAAGGCACAGGCTGAGCTTGCCGCTCAGTCGGCCAAGGAGATCCAGGAGTTCCCGGTATTCACCGCGTACGACCAGGCCACCTACGACGCCGTTTCTGCTGTCGCTCTTGACCGTCTCAAGGACGTCTACCAGATCGCAGCCAAGGTCGAGCGCCAGGATGCGGATGACGCACTCAAGGCCGAGGTCAAGACGGCAATCGCCGCCAAGGTCGAGGCTGGCGAGCTGCCCGCCGAGGCTAACGGTCAGGTGTCTGCCGCCTACAAGTCGGTCACCAAGAAGGTCGTTCGCGACCGCATCCTCACCGAGGGTGTTCGTATGGACGGTCGTGGCCTTGCCGA
Organism: Homoserinimonas sp.; assembly: GCF_056262345.1. NCBI lineage: Bacteria > Bacillati > Actinomycetota > Actinomycetes > Micrococcales > Microbacteriaceae > Homoserinimonas > Homoserinimonas sp. The sequence goes on along the minus strand of NZ_JBACFR010000180.1, from coordinate 36,226 downwards.
CATCCGTCCGCTCGACGCCGAGGTCCAGGTCATCCCGCGCGTTCACGGTTCGGCGATCTTCCAGCGCGGCGAGACCCAGATCCTGGGTGTCACCACGCTGAACATGCTCAAGATGGAGCAGCAGATCGACTCCCTGAGCCCGATCACCAAGAAGCGCTACCTGCACCACTACAACTTCCCGCCCTACTCGACCGGTGAGACCGGCCGCGTTGGTTCGCCGAAGCGTCGCGAGATCGGGCACGGCTTCCTCGCCGAGCGCGCCCTCGTACCGGTTCTGCCGAGCCGCGAGGAGTTCCCCTACGCAATCCGTCAGGTCTCCGAGGCGCTCAGCTCCAACGGCTCGACCTCGATGGGTTCTGTTTGCGCTTCGACCCTGTCGCTGCTCAACGCCGGTGTGCCGCTGCGCGCACCCGTTGCCGGCATCGCCATGGGCCTCGTCTCCGACACCATCGATGGTGAGACCCGCTACGCGGCTCTGACCGACATTCTCGGTGCAGAAGACGCTCTGGGCGACATGGACTTCAAGGTCGCCGGTACCAGCGAGTTCATCACCGCAATCCAGCTCGACACCAAGCTCGATGGCATCCCGTCGTCCGTTCTTGATGGCGCGCTCAAGCAGGCCAAGGATGCCCGCACGGCAATCCTCAGCGTGCTGACGTCGGCTATCGACGAGCCCGACGAGATGGCCCCGACCGCGCCCCGCGTGATCGCGGTGCAGATCCCCGTTGACAAGATCGGTGAGTTGATCGGCCCGAAGGGCAAGACGATCAACCAGATCCAGGACGACACGGGAGCCGACATCTCGATCGAGGACGACGGAACCGTTTACATCGGTGCCGTTGACGGACCGTCGGCCGAGGCTGCTCGTGCCGCGGTTAACGCGATCGCTAACCCCCTCAACCCTGAGGTGGGCGAGCGCTTCCTCGGCACCGTCGTGAAGATCGCCACCTTCGGCGCCTTCGTGTCGCTGATGCCGGGTCGCGATGGTCTCCTGCACATCTCCGAGGTTCGCAAGCTTGCCGGTGGCAAGCGTGTTGAGAACGTTGAGGACGTGCTCTCCGTCGGCCAGAAGATTCAGGTCCAGATCACCAAGATCGACGACCGTGGAAAGCTCTCGCTCGAGCCCGTCCAGGACGAGACCGAAGCTGCAGACACCGATGGTTCTGCTGCCACGACTACGTCGACCGAGGCGCCTGCAGAGGGCTAATCGCCACCGCAGTGTCTACGGATGCCCCGTTCTCCTCGTGAGGGCGGGGCATTCGTCGTTTGCGCGGCGACTATGAACAGCGACTATGTGCTCAGGATGATGGTCCAGCCCACGACCATAAAGCCAATAACGATGCTGATGGTCAGGGCCGCAAGCAGGGCGAGCCTCACTCGGATGTTTTCCACGCCGAACCGAACGGCGACCATCACCAGGTAGAGCACAACGGTTGTGACGAGCCCTGCGGTGGCCGCACCCAGGGGCGGCAATTCCCGCATTGCCCACAGCATGACGATGCTGAGCCCGGCGATTATGGCCGCGACGACAAGCCACGTCTTTCCGCTGTCGGTTCTGAGCGCTTTCTGGTTGGTTACCTTCTGCGGGTCTGACACAGTGCACCTCCACCCCTCGGACGGACCTCGCCCTCAACGCTGCCACTCTCCGCGTTCAGATGCCAGCCTCCGCGCCTCATAGAATCTGCCTATGCGTACAGTGGGGCACTCCGGCCTCGAGGTCTTTCCCGTCGGCATCGACGGGGGAGTCTTCGGCTGGCAGTCTGGCGCCCGCGACGCCGCGGCCATGCTCGACGCGTTTGCCGACTCGCGGGGCAACCTCATCTATACGGCCGATCACCATGCCGGGGGCAGAAGCGAGGTGATGATCGGATCCTGGCTGCGAACGCGGCCAGATCGTTCACGCTTTGTTGTGGCAACGACGGTGGGGCGGCATCCGGATTGGCCGGGGCTTTCTCCTCGTATGGTCACGAGGGCCACAGAGGCGTCGTTGCGCAGGCTTGGCACCGATCACATTGACATCCTCACGCTCGACGGCACAAACTCATCGGTTGCAATCGATGACACGTTCGAAGCGGTTGATGCGCTCAATCGCGCGGGCAAGGTTAGGCACGTCGCCGTTCTTCGGCATTCCTCGGCTCGGGTTAGAGCGATGCAGCGCAACGCGCTCGAGTCGCGCTATCCGCCGCTCGTGGCGGCCGTTCACGACTACAGCCTCATGGCTCGCGGGGTTTTCGAGAACGAGGTCGCGGCGACGACCGAGGAACTCGGCATCGGTTTCTTCGCCCGCCGCCCCCTCGCCCATGGGTTTCTTTCGGGGCGCGCAACGGGGCCAATCACTGTTCCCATGATCGCGGGCATGGATCGCGCCGCGGTTTTTGCCGGCAGGCGGGGTACACGGGTGCTGGAGAAGCTCACGAGCATTGCGTCCGAACACGGCGTCTCGGTCGGACGGGTGGCCGCGGCCTGGACTATTTCGAAGCCGGGAGTTTCGGCCGCGCTGTTCTCGGCTCAGTCCGTGGACGAGATCGTCGATCTGACCGCTGCTCGGTACCTTGCGCTCACACGCAGCCAGACGGCGGCTCTCGACGCCGTCTCGGCATAACGCGGCAGATCTCGGGCCTAAGCGGCGAGAAGACGCTCGCCCAGCCGTGAGAGGGCGGCGTTGGTGGCGATCCGATCACCCATGTAGCCCCCGACCATGGCTCCGTCTCGAAGCATGACGAACTCGTCGGCTGCGTCCCCTGCGAGCGGGTGCCCGGCGAGCCGGAACTGCTCGGCAACGAACTCTGAATACCAGTCGCGGTGGATATTGACGATCGAGCGAACCGGATGCGCGCTGTCGGGGAACTCGACGGAGGCGTTCATAAAGGCGCAGCCACGAAAGTCAGCTCGGTCTGCGCGTTCCCTGATCTCGTCGATCAGGCCCCTCAGGGTGTCCACAGGGCCGCCCGCGTTCGATTGGATAGCGGTGATCGATTCGACGGTGTCGACGTGAACGAGCTGCATGTACGCGAGGATGAGGGCGTCTTTTGCGCCGAAATGCTTGTAGAAGGTCGCCTTGGTCACGCTGGATTCGCTGATCAGGCGGTCGATTCCGACGGCGCGGATGCCTTCGTAATAGAACAGGCGAGAGGCCGTTGCCAGAATTCGGGCTCGTGCTCCGGGCCCCGGGGCGAAGATCGGCGCCTCAGCGGATCTGTCCTCGTGCATCGACATTGAAGCGTCCTATCTGAAAAAAGGATGGAGCCTCCGAGCCCTCGGGGTCACGCCGGGTGACAAGACCGGAGTCTTGCACTACCTCGGCGTGACGCCCTCGGGCAACCGGCTAGGTATCACTGAATCCGAGTGGCGTGCTCACAGAATCGGGTTCTCTGCCTGCGCGCCTCGCGTTTCGGGTTCGCGATGGGTCGGTCTCAATGTCTTGCAGGCCTTGGTGCAGGCCGCCCGCCTTCGGGTGGCGGACTCGGATTCTTCGGCCGGGTAACCGGTTCCTCCGATGGCTCAACAGTAGCAAGGCCGGAGGGGACAGACAGCTCTGTTTGTCCGGCAACCGGGGTACATTTTTGGTTTTCTGGGGTGCATTTGATTTAGCGCCGCATCGGACCTTGTCGCTGTGCAAAACGCCCGGGGTGTTCAGCAGCGTGGCCTAGGCTCGACACAATGACCGGTGCAACGACGCTTCCCCTCGTGGCAGGCGAACAATCCTTTATGGCCGCTGGCGAGTGTCTCGTGAGGCGCAGCGTTCTCCCCTCCGGCCTTCGCATCCTGAGCGAACGGGTTCCTGGAGCGAGAAGCGCGACCATCGGTTTCTGGGTTACAGCTGGCTCCCGGGATGAGGCTCCGGACGAATACGGTTCAACCCATTTTCTTGAGCATCTGCTCTTCAAAGGCACCCACAAGCGCACCGCGCTCGATATTGCGGTGAGCTTTGATGCGGTCGGCGGTGAGCACAATGCCATCACCGCAAAGGAGTACACCTGCTACTACGGCAGGGTTCGCGATAGTGACGTACCCATGGCGATCGAGGTCCTGGCCGACATGATCACCTCATCGGTGATTGATCCCGACGAGTTCGAAACCGAGCGCGAGGTCATTCTCGAAGAGATCGCGATGGCAGAAGATGACCTGGGCGATGTCGCGAGCGAGCGGTTCTTCGAGGCGCTCTTCGGCGATCACAGCCTCGGCCGCCCTATCGGAGGCAGCCCAGAGACCATTCGTGAGGCGACTCGGGAGGGCGTCTGGCACCACTACCGCCGCAACTACTCGCCCAACCGGCTCGTGGTCACCGTCGCGGGCGCAGTCGACCACGACGACCTTGTCGAAGCGGTTCAGCGGCATCTCGCCCTTGGCGGTTGGGATCTCGAAACCCCAGCAGAGCCTGCACCGCGGCGCGATGCTGAGCAGGCGGTTCCCACCACCGCATCGTCGAAGCTGATCGTGCCGCGCCCCAGCGAGCAGGCCAACATCCTGATGGGCGTTCGCGGGCTTGCGGCAACGGATGCGCGGCGCAGCACGCTTTCTGTGCTCAATTCCGTCTTGGGTGGCGGAATGTCGTCGAGGTTGTTCCAGCAGATCAGGGAGCGTCGCGGACTTGCCTACTCGGTGTACTCGTTTTCACCCAGCTACTCCGATGCTGGCGTGCTCGGCATGTATGCGGGGTGCTCCCCGGCTAAGGCCGAAAGCGTCGCCGCTCTCATGCTCGAAGAGTTTCGCTCGATCGGAACCGGAGGCATCCTGCAGGCAGAGCTGGAACGGGCCGTCGGTCAGATGGGCGGCGCTTCGGCACTCGCGTTAGAAGATTCCGACACTCGCATGTCGCGCCTTGGTCGCGCCGAGATCACGATGGGGGAGTTTGTCGACCTCGACGAGGCGCTTCGACGGCTCTCGCTCGTGACTATCGACGATGTTGCCGATCTCGGCGCGGAGCTTGCCTCGCGACCCGTGTCTCTTGCAGCGGTCGGCAGTGTCGCCGACGGCATGTTCATCACAGCAGAAGGAGCGTAGGACAACGATGTCCCACTTTATTTATCTCGTCCGCCACGGCGAGCAACAGCATGCCGAGCACGGACTGCCCGATGGTCCGCTCTCGGCTCGAGGCCAGCGCCAGGCCACCCTCATCGCAGACCGGCTGAGCGGTGTGCCCTTCACCGGGGCGTGGCATTCGCCCCTGCAGAGGGCGGAGGCGACAGCCCTCGCCATCACCGACCGGCTGCCCGCGATTTCGTCCGAGCCGTCAGCGCTGCTCTTCGACTGCATCCCCTCCGGCCCCGCAGCCGACATGCCATCGACGTTCCAGCCGTTCTTCGGGTCTGTCACCGAAGCCCAGATCGAGGCGGGCGAGGCGCAAATGGCCGACGCCGTCGACGAGTGGATGACTCCGTCATTGGATGACCGGCACACGCTTCTCATCACGCACAACTTCGTGATCGCCTGGTTCGTTCGCGAGACTCTTGGTGCGCCGCCGTGGCGATGGATGAGTATCAACCAGGCCAACTGCGGGCTCACCATCATCAGGGTGAGGTCGCTGAAGTCGCCAGAACTCATCACCCACAACGATTTGGGGCACCTCCCCGCGGAGCTTCGAACGGGGCTCCCCGTCGACCAGCCCTACTAGGTCAGGGCGAGAACCCGGGCGCCGTACCGGGTTGGTAGATTTGACCTATGACTCTCACGGTGGCCGTTGTCGGCGCAAACGGCAGAATGGGCAAGCTCGTTTCGAGCATTATCGAGGCCAATCCCGCATGGGAACTCGTGGCCAAGCTCGGCTCGTCGTCGCCCCGAGAAGAGATGCTTGCGGCCGACGTTGTCGTCGATGTCACCAACCCTGCGGTAAGCCCGGAGATCGTCACCTTCGCCCTTGAGAATGGTCGCAATGTGCTCGTCGGCACGAGCGGATGGTCAGCCGACCGCATCGATTCGCTGCGCGTAACTGTGCAGCAGCATCCTGACTCCGGCGTCATCATCGTGCCGAACTTTTCACTCGGGTCGGTTCTCGCGACCAGGCTTGCGACCGTAGCTGCCCGTTTCTTCGATTCGATTGAGATCATCGAGGCTCACCACGCCGCAAAGGTGGATTCACCCTCCGGCACCGCCGTTCGCACCGCTGAGCTCATGGCCAAGGCACGCGCAGATCTTGGCCCCGTAAGCGCACCGCACGCCGACCAGCTCGCTCGCGGTCAGCAGGTGGCGAGCATCCCCATCCACAGCCTGCGCATGCAGGGCGTTGTCGCTCGCCAGGAGGTCATTTTCGGAGGAACCGGCGAGGTTCTCTCCGTCGCGCACGACACGCTCTCGCAGGATGCCTACGCGCACGGCATCACCGTGGCGATCGGCGCGCTCCGCGACGCGAGGGGAGTCACGGTCGGTCTCGAGGAGCTTCTTGACCTCGATGGCACGGAGCTCGCAGCCGGGGCGGTGACCGCGTGACCAAGAAGATCGGCGTCATCGTTATGGCGGCGCTCCTCCTGCTGTACATCGTTGCGGTGGGGCGGCTCGCGCTGGTCATGATGCAAAGCGGCGACGGCGTGGTCATCGCCATGGGAGTTGCGCTGGCCATTCTTCCGCTGCTGGCTCTGTGGGGAATGCTGAGCGAAATCCTCTTCGGGTTGAGGAGCGAACGGCTCCTGAGCAAGCTCGAAGAAGCAGGCGATGCGCCCGACGATGCTGTGCCGGTTCATGTCAGCGGTCGGCCCGACCGTGCCGCAGCCGATGCTGCGTTTCCTCGATACCAGGCCGAGGTTGAGGCTCAGCCCGAAAGCTGGCAGGCGTGGCTTCGCCTAGGAGTTGCCTACGATGCCTGCGGCGATCGGCGGAGGGCGCGCTCATCGGTTCGCCGGGCTATAGCGCTCGAACGTTCGAGTCGATGACGTGGTGCTCCCCGTAAGTCGCCGCGACCGGTAGCATCGGTCTCGATGAGCGCGACGATCCCCAGCCCCTATGAAGACCTGCTTCGCGATGTTCTCGCGAACGGCAGCCACAAGAGCGACCGCACGGGCACCGGAACCCGCAGTGTTTTCGGCCGCCAGCTGCGATTCGACCTGTCGGAGGGGTTTCCCCTCATCACGACCAAACGGGTTCATTTCAAGTCGATCGCCTACGAGCTTCTCTGGTTTCTGCGCGGCGAGAGCAACGTCTCGTGGCTCAAGGAGCACGGCGTAACGATCTGGGATGAGTGGGCAGACGACGCCGGCGAGCTGGGCCCCGTCTATGGCGTTCAGTGGCGCTCGTGGCCCACGCCGAGCGGCGAGCAGATCGATCAGATTTCGGATGTCATCGAGCAGATCCGCTCGAACCCCGATTCTCGCAGGCTGATCGTCTCGGCCTGGAATCCCGCCGACATCCCGTCTATGGCACTTGCCCCATGCCACGCGCTCTTCCAGTTTTATGTTGCCGACGGGCGGCTCAGCTGCCAGCTCTACCAGCGCAGCGCCGATCTGTTCTTGGGGGTTCCCTTCAACATCGCCAGCTATGCCCTGCTCACCCACATGGTGGCAGAGCAGACCGGACTCGAAGTCGGCGACTTCGTCTGGACGGGTGGGGACTGCCACATCTACGACAACCATGTCGCCCAGGTCACGGAACAGCTCACACGAGAGCCGTATGCGGCGCCCAAGCTGGTCATCGCACCGGGTCGACAGAGCATCTTTGACTACGAGTTCGAGGACTTCACCATCGAGGGATACACGCACCATCCCGCTATCAGAGGGGCGGTCGCGGTATGACCGGTCAGATGAACATTGCCTTGATCTGGGCAGAAGCGGAGGGGGGCATCATCGGTCGCGCCGGGGTCATGCCCTGGAATGTTCCCGAGGACTTCGCCCGCTTCAAGCAGCTCACTCTGGGTAGCCCGGTCATCATGGGCCGCAAGACCTGGGAGTCGCTTCCGCCGCGGTCGCGCCCCTTGCCTGGCCGCCGCAATATCGTCGTCACGCGCCAGTCTCGGTGGAGTGACGAGGGGGCCGAGGTCGCCCCGAGCATCGCCAACGCCCTCGCGCTCGCGGGGGACGGACTGGCAGAGGGCGAAACGGTCTGGGTCATCGGCGGCAGCGAGATCTACGCCGCGGTCATCGGCGAGGCCGACAGGCTTGAGGTGACCGAGATTCGTGCCCAGTTCGAAGGCGACGTCGTGGCACCGACGATCGGCGAGGAATGGGCAGTTTCTGCGATCGAGCCGGCTGAGGGGTGGAACGCCTCCAAGAGCGGCCTCGGTTACCGCTTCGTCAGCTATGCGAAACGCGGAGCGACTTCTTAATCGCACGTGCATTGGTCTGCAGCGTCGGGCGGTAACCTTGAGGGGTGACTGAACTCAACAATCCCTTCGGCCAGGTCCTGGTTGCGCTCGTTACCCCCTTCACCGCCGACGGCGAGGTTGCGTGGGACGACGTTGAGAAGCACATCGACGACGTCATCACCGGCGGTGCCGACGGCATCGTCGTTACGGGCACAACGGGGGAGACCAGCACCCTCACCGACCCTGAGAAGCTCAAGCTCGTCGAGGTTGCCAAGGCTGTGGCCGGCAACCGGGCCAAGATCATCACCGGCGGTGGTTCCAACGAGACGGCCCACGCCATCGAGCTCTACAAGGCCAGCGAGAAGGCGGGCGCCGACGGCGTCATGATCGTCACTCCGTACTACAACAAGCCAACTCAGGCCGGCGTGCTCACGCACTTCCGCATGATCGCCGACGCCACAGATCTCCCCGTCATCCTCTACGACATCCCCGGCCGCACCGGCATCCCCATCAAGTACGAGACGATCCTGCGGGCTGCGAAGCACCCCAACATCCTGGCCGTCAAGGATGCCAAGGGCGATCTGGCCGAGGTGAGCCGTGTTCTCAACCAGACCGATCTGCTCTACTTTTCGGGCGACGACGCCAATGTGCTCCCGCACCTTTCAATCGGCGCTGCCGGCCTGATCGGGGTCACGGCCAACATCGCTCCCGCGCCGTACCGCGTCATCGTGGACGCCGTCAACGCGGGCGACCTCACGACCGCAACCGCGGCGCACAAGCAGCTTGAGCCTCTCGTGCGCGCAGCGATGACTCACGTGCCCGGCACGGTTGCCGCCAAGTACATCCTTCACGGTCTTGGCCGCATCGGCTCACCCCGCGTGCGCCTTCCGCTCGTGGGACCTGAGGACTTTGAGGCGGCGATGATCGAAGACGAGTTGGCTCTGGTCGGGGAGATTCCGGGTCTCGACCTCAGCAACTTCCGCCCCGACCGCAACGCTGCCGCCGGCGGCGCGCTCCCTAAGGTCGCAGGCACCACCCGCTGACCTCCGTCGGCGAAACCAACAACAACTTCACACCGAGGGCTAGGGGCCCTAGAACACATCGGCCAGACCGGTCGCGACAGCACAGGACGCCATGAACTCACATATCTATCAGCCCGCAGCACTCAAACCAGGCACGCTCCGCGTCATCCCTCTCGGAGGCGTCGGCGAGATCGGTCGCAATATGACCGTGTACGAGCTTGACGGCAAGCTGCTCATCGTCGACTGCGGTGTGCTCTTCCCCGAAGAGCACCAGCCCGGCGTCGACTTGATCCTCCCCGATTTCACACCCATCCGCGATCGCCTCGACGACGTGCTTGGGGTGGTTCTCACGCACGGCCACGAAGACCACATCGGCGCGGTGCCTTACCTGCTGAGGCTTCGCCAGGACATCCCACTGATCGGCTCCAACCTCACGCTTGCCCTCATCGAGGCAAAGCTCAAGGAGCACCGCATCTCGCCATACACGCTCACGGTCAAGGAGGGGCAGACGGAGCAGTTCGGCCCCTTCGAGCTGGAGTTTGTGGCCGTGAACCACTCGATTCCCGACGCTCTTGCGGTCGCGATCAAGACCAGCGCTGGTGTCGTGCTCCACACGGGCGACTTCAAAATGGATCAGCTGCCGCTCGACGACCGCATCACCGACCTTCGCGCGTTCGCGCGTCTCGGTGAGGCTGGCGTCGACCTGTTCCTCCCCGATTCCACCAACGCCGATGTGCCCGGCTTCACGGCACCCGAGCGGGGCATCGGGCCCGTGCTCGAGGGCATCATCGCCAAGGCGCCGCGCAGAGTCATCGTGGCGAGCTTCTCGAGCCACGTGCACCGCGTACAACAGGTTCTGGATGCTGCGCACGCCAATGGCCGCCGCGTTGCGTTCCTGGGGCGCTCAATGGTGCGCAACATGGGCATCGCGGCTGAGCTTGGCTATCTCAAGGTTCCCGAGGGCGTTCTCGTCGACTTCAAGAAGGCCGGTGACATCCCCGACGACAAAATCGTCTACATGAGCACCGGTTCGCAGGGTGAGCCCATGGCGGTGCTATCCCGCATGGCCAATCTCGAGCACAAGATCGAGGTGGGCAAGGGTGACACCGTCATCCTCGCGTCGAGCCTCATCCCCGGCAATGAGAACGCCGTTTACCGCGTTATCAACGGTCTCATCAAGCTCGGTGCCAACGTTGTGCATAAGGGCAACGCCAAGGTGCATGTTTCTGGCCACGCGAGCGCCGGCGAGCTGCTCTACTGCTACAACATCCTGCGACCCAAGAACGTGCTTCCGGTTCACGGCGAGTACCGCCACCTCGTGGCGAACGCCGATCTCGCGGTGCAGACGGGGGTGCCAGAGGAGAACACGTTCATCGTGGAGAACGGCGCCGTCATCGACCTTCGCGACGGCGAGGTGGCGATTGTCGGACAGCTCGATATCGGCTTCGTCTATGTCGACGGCTCGACCGTCGGAGAGATTACGGATGCTGACCTCAAAGATCGGCGCATTCTCGCCGAGGAGGGCTTCATCTCGATCTTCGCGGCTGTGGACGCGCAGACCGGTCGGGTCATTGTCGGGCCCGAGATTCAGGCCAGGGGTTTCGCCGAGGACGAGGCAGTTTTTGACGCCGTCAAGCCGCTCATCGTGCGGGCGCTTGCCGAGGCAGCAGAGAACGGCACCCGCGATTCGCACGCGTTCAGCCAGGTAATTCGGCGCACCGTGGGGCGCTGGGTTAATACGCAGCACCGTCGTCGCCCGATGATCGTTCCCGTCGTCATCGAGGCATAGCTCCCACGTTTGCTCGCACAGGGGCCGCAACATCATCCGTAATGATGATGGCGCGGCCCCTTCTGCGTCGCTAGGGTCGTCTCGATGCCGGGAATGGCCCCGGTCCTGACGGGTGGAGCTCGCGTGGGCGTCTGGCGAAAGTGGATATTCCCGAGTCTTCGTTTGGTGGTCTTCGCGGCGATCGCGGTGGCGCTCGTCAAGCTCGCTTTTTTCGGCGGCCAGGCGGATGCTCCCGATGTAGACGTGCCGTCGGCATCCATGATGTCTCCGCAGGTTCCCGTGGCTCTCGGCACGATCAAGAATGACGTCGTGCTTACGGGCACAGTGTCCGCCGACGAGGCGGTAGCCGTGCGATCGACGGCACCCGGGGTTGTGCGCAAGGTGTCAGTGACGGTCGGAGCGTGGGTCGATGCTGGCGCAGAAATGTTCGTCATCCGCGAAGACGTCATCCGCGACGACGGCACCACCTGGGCGCGTGACCTCAAGGTTGTTGCGCCCGCCGCAGGAACCGTGTCGACGGTTGCCGTGATCGTTGGTCAGGCCGCCGCGATTGGCGATTCGATCGCCAAGATTGCTCCGCCGAGCTTTCATGTCTCGGCAACGTTGCTCCCCGAGCAGCAGTACCGCCTTCTCAACCAGCCGACGGATGCTCTCGTCAGCGTCACCGGCGGTCCCGCCAGCTTCACCTGCACGGGCGTGCGCATCACGACAGCGCTTGAGGGCGCTGAGGCTGCCGAGGGTTCGGGAACTACCCTGCGTTGTGCGGTACCCGCGGACGTCACTGTATTCGCGGGTCTATCGGCCAAGGTCACGATTTCCGGCGGTGCCGCTGAGAATGTGCTCACCGTTCCCATCACGGCGGTTGAAGGCACGAGCGGCACAGGAGTCGTCCACTTCGTCACAGCGGATGGTGCCACGGAACCTCGGACGGTAACCCTCGGCCTCAACGACGGGCTCAGCGTAGAAGTGACGACTGGCCTCGCCGAGGGCGACCTTGTTCTCGAGTTCGTGCCCGGTGCGGCAGCCCTGGGAGATTGTGAACCCAACTCCGGGATGGAGTGCTCGTGACCCTGCTTCGGCTCGAGGGGGTCACTCGCTCCGTCGAACTGCCAGAGGGCGAACAGCTTCACATTCTCAAGGGCGTCGACATCGACGTTGCCGTCGGAGACCATGTCTCTGTCGTGGGGCGCAGCGGGTCAGGCAAGACCACGCTGCTCAACCTTTTGGGGCTCCTTGATACCCCAACGACCGGTCGCATCATGTTTGACGACCGCCCCGTCTCCACGTTCAGTACCCGAGCGCGGGACCGTGCGAGGGGCAATGACATCGGCTTCATCTTTCAGCAGTTCAATCTGCTCCCGGGGCGCACCGCTCTGGAGAACGTGATGACGCCGCTGCTCTATGCGACGGGCCGCGCCTTCTGGAATCGCCGAAACCTCGCCGCCGAGATGCTGGAGAGAGTCGGCCTGGGGGAGCGCCTCACCTCGATGCCAGAGAAACTCTCGGGCGGCGAACAACAGCGTGTAGCCATTGCCCGCGCCCTGGTGCGGGGGCCGCGCCTCATCCTGGCGGACGAGCCAACGGGCGCCCTCGATATCGAAACGGGCGCAACGGTAATGGCGCTGGTCGACGAGGTCGCCGCTCAATCCGGAGCCGCGCTCATCACCATCACCCATGACGCGAACGTTGCCGCGCTCGCCCGCCGGCACTACCGGCTCGACAAGGGCGTGCTGTCTCCCGTCACGGTCGAGTCCGTTCGTGCCGTTCAGGAGGCCACGCTCTGATGCGCTTCGTTACGGGATTCTTAGGGGCAGTCTCTGAAGCATGGGCAGAGCTGCGCATCCACAAGACGCGGGTCATGCTGAGCCTCGTCGGTGTTGGTGTCGCGGTGACGGCGATCACCACGGTCGTTGGCCTCGGCGGCATCGTTCAGCAGTCGACGACGGAGAGCATGGAACGCGGCTCAGGTCGGCCAGCAACCATCTCGATCTACGCCTACAAGATGAGCACGGGCGAACAGGTGACGGGTCCGGAGCTTGAGCACGCGATCGATATCGTCGTCGACCGCTATCAAATTGGGCACTCGACCGCTATTCGGTGGACGGCGTCGTCTGCGCAGTTCGACGACGGCGTTCGGCCCTTAGACATGCGGGCGGTTGACGTCGACTACGGAACGATGCACAGAATGCAGGTGGCGGAGGGGTCGTGGTTCACTGAGTTTGACGAGAACAGACTTGCTCCGGCCGTTGTCGTGAACGACAAGGTTATGACCCTTCTGGGGTCACCGAGTCTTGACCGCAATCCCACCCTTAACATCGTCGGCGAGAATCCGACGACGGCCGTGATCGTCGGCGTCGTTCCCTCGTCGGAATTCGAAGGTCCCGTGGCTTTCATCCTGGATTCGGCTTATCAGCGCATTACTCCGCCCAGCGTCGCCTCAGCTTTGCCGAGCGAGTACAAGCTGTGGGTGCCCGGCGAGATCGCAGAAGAACTGTCGGAAGCTGTGCGACGCGATCTTGCGGGAGTCCTCGGGTCAGACGTCGACATTCAAGCAAATCGGCAGGACTACGCGGCCTGGAACGGGCCAGATCCTCTCCTCCCGCTCAAGCTTTTGGTGGCCGGTGTCGCTGCCCTGGTTCTTCTGCTTGGCGCCCTCGGTCTCGTCAACATCTCGCTCGTGACGGTGCGCCAACGCATCAGAGAGATCGGCATCCGAAGGAGCTTCGGGGCCACTGCGGGCAGAGTGTTCTTTGCCGTAATGATGGAAAGTGTTGTCGCGTCCTTTGCCGCCGGCGTTGTCGGTGTTCTGGCCGCGATTCTCATCGTCAACAATCCGATGGTGCAGCAGGCACTCGCGCAGGGAGTCCTGGATACCCCGGCCTTCCCCCTCGAAGCAGCCCTCGTCGGTCTCGGCGCGGCAACGGCCGTGGGGGCGCTCGCCGGTCTCCTTCCCGCTCTCGTGGCTGTTCGTGTCAAGGTGATCGACGCGATCAGGTTCTAGGGATCTCCGTTGTGCGGTGCGCCTGGATCGGACACGCGCTCCGCTAACCACCCTGTGTCGGTGCGCGCAGGTAGCGTTGTCGCATGGCTACGAACAGCAAGGCGTCGTCGCGCGCGCGCACGTCGTCGCGCGGTTCGACACCCTCCTCAAAGGGAACGACAAAAGCGACGAAGGTACTTCCCAAGGCGGTTGCAGCTCCCGAATCGAGGCCTGGCCTCCTCACGGCGGCATGGATGGGCATGGCCCACGTTGTCGGGGGTGCCGCACGGCTGTTCGGGCGAGAGTCCCTGGAGAAGGACCAGCGACGCGACGGGGTTCCCTTTCTCATCTTTTTGCTGGCGATTGTCGGCGCCATCGTCGAGTGGTTTAACCCCAACGATGCTGTGGCGATCACGCTGGACGCGTGGACCTTCGGCGGGCTCTTCGGCCGAGTGGCTTATGCGCTGCCGGTCGTCATGCTTCTGTTCGCCATCTGGCTGTTTCGCCACCCTGCATCCGTTCACGACAACGGCCGCATCGGAATCGGTCTCGTGCTGCTTCTCATTACCGTCAGCGCGCTGTGCCACATCGCGGGAGGGCAGCCCAACCCGGCGGACGGCATGGAACAGCTTGCGATAGCCGGCGGCGTCTTCGGATGGGTACTTGCGGCACCACTTGTGCTTGTGCTCACCCCCTGGGGGGCCGTGCCGATTATCGTGCTCGTGCTCGTGCTGTCGTTGTTCATCATTACCAAGACGCCGCCGAATCGCATTGGCCGCCGACTCCGCGAGCTTTACGCCTACCTGTTTGGCGAGACGCTTCCCGAACGCGAGAAGGCGGCCGCCACGGAGTCGTCTGTGGAGTTCGGCGACTTCGACGACATCGGCATCGATCCGGAGGAGGCTGCGACGCTTCCGTGGTGGCGACGCAACAAGACTCAGCGGGAGGTCGATCCCGCGTTCGATAGCCCCGTGCTCGCGCCCTCCGCCGCGACAGAGGTCATCGCATCCGCACCTGAAGCAGAGGATGACGCTCACTTCGGCGTTGAACTCATCGAGGAGCTCACCCGGGCAGAAGACGCCGTCAAGCGCTTCACGGGCGAAGTCGAGCCCGTCGTCGGCGCCGGCACCGGCATCCGTGACGACGGCCAGCCGCTCGTTGACGACCTCCTCCCTGGCTTCGCCGATTCCGCATCGGGCAAGGGCCAGCAGGGCGAGTTTGAGGCCGAGCCAGAGCTTCCTCACGCCCCCTATCGACTGCCAGCGGCCACCGCGCTCAAGCAGGGCACCCCGCCCAAGTCACGATCGCAGGCCAACGACGATATCGTCGCCGCCATTACCGAGGTTCTCAAGCAGTTCTCTGTGGACGCCCGCGTTACGGGGTTCAGCCGAGGCCCAACGGTCACGCGGTACGAGATTGAGCTCGGCCCCGGTGTCAAGGTTGAGCGCGTCACGGCGCTGAGCAAGAACCTGTCGTATGCGGTGGCGAGCAACGAGGTTCGCATCCTCTCTCCGATCCCGGGCAAGAGCGCGATCGGCATCGAGATCCCCAACACCGATCGCGAGATCGTGTCACTCGGCGACGTATTGCGCTCGCGCGAGAGCACGACGAGTCGTCACCCCATGACCATCGGTGTCGGCAAGGATGTCGAGGGCGGCTTCGTCGTGGCCAACCTGGCCAAGATGCCTCACCTTCTCGTCGCCGGTTCGACCGGCTCCGGCAAGTCCAGCTTCGTCAACTCGATGATCACGTCGCTTCTCATGCGGGCTAAGCCGTCAGAGGTGCGCATGGTTCTGATCGACCCCAAGCGGGTCGAGCTTGCTCCGTACGCCGGAATCCCGCACCTCATCACGCCCATCATCACGAACCCCAAAAAGGCCGCGGAGGCTCTGGCCTGGGTCGTCAAAGAGATGGACATGCGATACGACGACCTGGCGAGCTTCGGCTATCGACACATCGACGACTTCAACGCGGCCGTCGTGGCGAAAGAGATCGTGCTGCCCTCGGGCAGCGAGCGAAAGCTCAAGGCCTACCCCTACCTCCTCGTCGTCGTCGACGAGCTGGCCGACCTCATGATGGTCGCCCCTCGAGACGTCGAAGATTCGATCGTGCGCATCACGCAGCTTGCCCGAGCATCCGGGATCCACCTGGTTTTGGCGACGCAGCGCCCGTCAGTTGACGTCGTAACCGGCCTCATCAAAGCGAACGTACCGAGCCGGCTCGCATTCGCCGTCAGCAGCATGACCGACTCCCGCGTCATCCTCGACCAGCCCGGTGCCGACAAACTCATCGGGCAAGGAGACGCACTCTTCCTGCCGATGGGAGCCTCCAAGGCCATCCGCGTGCAGGGCGCGTGGGTCGGCGAAGACGAGATCAACACCGTCGTCAAGCACGTCACGGCGCAGGCCAGGCCCGAGTACCGCAACGACGTTGCCGCGGTGGCCGAGAAGAAGCAGATCGACAGCGACATCGGCGACGACCTCGAGGTTCTCCTCGCCGCGGCAGAGCTCGTGGTCAGCACCCAGTTCGGGTCAACGTCGATGCTGCAGCGCAAGCTCCGGGTCGGGTTTGCCAAGGCTGGTCGGCTCATGGACCTGCTCGAGGCGCGCGAGATCGTTGGTCCGTCTGAGGGCTCAAAGGCTCGCGACGTTCTCGTGAGTCCCGAGCAGTTGCCGGGCGTGCTCGCGAGCCTGCGCGGTGACGAGTCTCCGCAGTCCTCAAGCCCGTCGAACGGCAGCCCCGCTCCCGCCGCGGCCGCCTCCGCTGCAGCGCCTGCCGACGATCGCTACAGCGGCGACCCGGTTGCTCAGATGACAAGCGGATACGATGACAGTGACGAGGCTCCCAATGAGGATGCCTGGCAACTAACCGACAGGGAGTAGACCGCTGAACCTCCCCACCTGGATGCGCGGCCGAGTCTGGCGCGCAGGAGACACCCCCTCCAGCATCCTCAATGTGCCCAACATCATCACGATCGTGCGCATCTTCATGGCGCCGGCGCTGTTCTGGATGCTCCTGGTCGACAACGGCGACCTTGGTCCGCTGCGGTGGGTCGCGGCTATCTTCTTCGTCGTCGCGATCGGAACCGACGGAATCGATGGGCACATTGCGCGCAGCCGCAACCTCGTCACAGATTTCGGCAAGATCCTCGATCCCATCGCCGACAAGCTCCTCATCGGGGGCACCCTGGTCTGTCTCTCGATCATCGGAGAATTGCCGTGGTGGGTCACGGCGATCATCCTCGTGCGTGAGCTCGGCATCACCGCCTACCGTATGGCCGTGCTGCGTAATCGCGTCATTCCTGCCTCCCGCGGGGGCAAGCTCAAGACTGTTCTTCAGGCCGTAGCGATTGCTTTCTATCTCTTTCCACTCTGGGTAGTTCTGGGCGACTGGATGCTCTGGGTCAACGGAGCGCTGATGGCTGCGGCCGTCATCGCCACGGTTGTTTCGGGAATCGACTATCTCGTCAAGGCCATTCGTCACCAGGAGGTCGTGTGACATCCGCCGAACGCCTCATGGGCGAGCTCTTCGAGCGGCGGCTCACCGTTGCCGTTGCCGAGTCCCTCACGGGCGGCGCCGTCGTCTCCCGCCTCATCGATGTTCCCGGCGCTTCGGCTGCGGTTCTCGGGGGAATCGTCGCCTACAACACAGAGCTCAAGCATTCGCTGCTCGGAGTTGATTCTGCTGTTCTCAACGTGCATGGGCCCGTGCACCCCGATGTCGCGGCCCAAATGGCATCGCGAGTGCGCGAGGTCCTTGCGGTGGGTGGCGAGGCCGCGGACATCGGCATCTCCACGACGGGCGTCGCCGGGCCCAACCCCCAGCACGGGCATCCTCCCGGCACGGTGTTCGTGGGAATCGCTGTCGGCGCAGACGTGCGGGTAATCGCTCTTGAGCTCGTCGGTGACAGAGCCTCGATTCGGTCCCAGGTCGTCGACGCGGTGCTCGCCGCGGTCCTGGCCAGGGTGATTGAATCCTGAGGGATGGCGCAATGCCGGGAATAGGGCTCGCTACGATCGTGTTACAAGCATTAGATTCACAAGCGCCGCCCAGACTGGGCTAGCTAGAGTTTCTTACACGCCAGAGTTTTTTAGCACTGACAGGGGAGGGTCCAATGGTTCTCGTACGACAGGAGATCGGGGACGTTCTGCGGGACTTCCGTCTGCAGAAGGGTCAGACCCTTCGTCAGGTCGCTAGCCGCGCCAGCGTTGCTCTCGGGTACTTGAGCGAGGTCGAGCGTGGCCAGAAAGAGGCCAGTTCCGAGATTCTTGCCTCGGTTGCCGAGGCTCTCGATACCCCCATTTCCGTAATCATGCATGAGGTCGGTGATCGCATGGCGATCATTGAAGGCCTCCACGTCATTCCCGACACGGTTCCCGAAGATTTCGGGTCGTCCTTCGGCCGCGGTTTCACGAGTGGCTTTGACCGCTCCATCGGCACCGGTGTCGACGCAGGAATGGCTGTTCGGTAGTCGATTCGTTCGGCTTCTTTCTCGATCGATGGGGTTCCGTTGCGCCTGAGTGAGTTTCGCATCGCCATGGCCGATGAGTTTGGTGATGCGTATTCCGCGCTGCTCGCGGAGGATCTTTCGCTGACAGAGTGTGGCGGCCTCACAGCCAATGAGGCGATCGCTGCGGGCCAGGACCCCCGTGACGTATGGATTGCTATCTGCCGAGCATCCGATGTGCCAGAAGAGCGCTGGTATGGAGTCGGCCTCCTTCGCGAGCCCTGATAAGGGAGCTAACGTAGGTCGGTAGACCAACCCATCGCTTATTTCGCTATTTCTTTCTTTCTTTCTCGGGCATTTTTTCGACACGCGGCACGAAGCTCTTCGAACATGTGTTCGGGTGGGAGTAGGCTCCTCACCAGCGGCAATCGAAACAGGTCATGCACCGATGCGCCTCGCCGACATCCTGATGTCGGTGGTGCCTTCTACTGTCTGACGTGCTGGCATACGCCGTCAACCCAGCCTTGTCGTAGGCGGTCCGACCTTGCTTCATCGGTCGAGCAGCACGCGACAGAAGACAGGCACATCACCCCGTCACTCCCCGGTGCTATCCGGAAGTGCACATGACAGGAGCTACGAAATGGCATCAGCAGCTGATCGCGAGAAGGCACTAGACACCGCTCTCGCGCAGATTGACCGGCAGTTTGGCAAGGGCTCAGTTATGCGCCTCGGAAGCGATGAGCGAGCACCTGTCGCGGTGATTCCGACGGGGTCGATTGCGCTGGATGTTGCCCTGGGCATTGGCGGGCTCCCGCGTGGCCGCATCGTCGAGATCTATGGCCCCGAATCGTCGGGAAAGACCACGCTGACCCTTCACGCCATTGCCAACGCTCAGCGCGCCGGCGGCATCGCGGCATTCATTGACGCAGAGCACGCTCTCGATCCCGAGTACGCCAAGTCGCTCGGTGTCGATATCGATGCCCTCCTGGTATCGCAGCCCGATACAGGCGAGCAGGCGCTCGAAATTGCCGACATGCTCGTTCGAAGCGGGTCGATTGACCTCATCGTCATCGACTCGGTTGCGGCACTTGTACCGCGTGCCGAGATCGAGGGTGAGATGGGAGACTCCCACGTCGGTCTCCAGGCCAGGCTCATGTCTCAGGCGCTTCGCAAGCTCACGGGTGGCCTCAACACCACCAACACCACGATGATCTTTATCAACCAGCTTCGCGAGAAGATTGGTGTCTTCTTTGGCAGCCCCGAAACCACCGCCGGTGGAAAGGCGCTCAAGTTTTACGCCTCGGTTCGTCTCGACATTCGTCGCATCGAGACCCTCAAGGAGGGCACCGACGCTGTGGGAAACCGCACCCGTGTCAAGGTCGTCAAGAACAAGATGGCTCCGCCGTTCAAACAGGCCGAGTTCGACATTCTCTATGGCGTGGGCATCTCGCGGGAGGGCAGCCTTCTCGACTTCGGTGTCGAACACGAGATCGTCCGCAAGTCGGGTGCCTGGTACACCTATGACGGTGACCAGCTCGGACAGGGCAAAGAGAACTCCCGCCGCTACCTCATCGAGCATGCCGACGTCGCCAACGAGATCGAAGAGAAGATCAAGGTCAAGCTCGGGATCACTAAGGACCCGAACGCTGTGGCTCCCGTGGTGACCAAAGCTAAGGCTGAGGCTCCCGCGACGAAGGCATCGACCCGCAAGGCTGGCTGATCATGACAACCGCTTCACACTCTGGGGAGGAACACCTCGCAACCGTGAGCTACCTCCCCGGAGCGTGGGCGGCTCCCGGGGTCGGCTCCGCGAGCACTGCCGATTCGCTCGTCAGCGATCCGTCCCTCACCAGCCCCACTGACTCCACTGACTCCACCGACTCCACCGAAGGTGAAGAGTCGAAGGGTCTCTCTAACAAGAAGACCCGGCGTGCCGAGAATGTCAGTCTCGCCGGGTTGACCCGGCGCAACATGTCGCGCTGGGAGCTCGAAAAGCTATTGCGCTCGCGCGATCTCGATGACGATGCAATCGCGAATGAGCTTGACCGCCTTGAGGGGGTAGGGCTTATCGACGATGCGGCCCTCGCCGAGACGCTCGTGCGCACGCAGCACGAGCGAAAAGGCCTCGGCCGTCAATCGATCATCAGTGAGCTGAGGCGCCGCCATATCGATCAAGAGATCATCGACGTCGCGATCGAGGCGCTCGATGCGGATGACGAGCGCGAGCGTGCCCTCGAAATTGCCGAGAAACGTGCTTCGCAGCTGAGCCGCTACGACAAAGAGACAGCCAAGCGTCGACTCACGTCGTTCATGTTGCGTCGAGGCTATAGCTCAGCCGTCGTGCGCGACTCAGTCGATCATGCCCTCGGCGGGTCGCACCCCCGTGGCAGCTCTCCCGGGGGCCCATCGGGTGACGGCGGGGGAGTCAGGTTTCGATAGCTCCGACCAGGCGTTCACACATGGCGCCGGGTGCGGGGAGCGTTAGGCTGTTCTCCATCATGACGACCGTTGCACCATCCCCCATGCTCGCCCAAGAGCAGCTTCCGCGCACCTACGAGGTGCGCACCTATGGCTGCCAAATGAACGTCCACGACTCTGAGCGGCTCAGCGGTTCACTCGAGGCGGCTGGCTACGTTCGAGCGATCGATACCGAGCCAGACGTCGTCGTGATCAACACCTGCGCTGTTCGGGAGAACGCCGACAATAAGCTCTATGGCAACCTCGGCATGTTGGCGTCGATCAAGCGACGCCATGAGGGGATGCAGATCGCGGTCGGCGGCTGCCTCGCGCAGAAAGACAAGAACGTCATCCTGGAGAAGGCTCCCTGGGTGGACGTCGTGTTCGGCACCCACAACATGGGGTCTCTTCCTGCACTCCTCGAGCGCGCCAGGCACAACGGGGAGGCTCAGCTTGAGATCCTCGAGTCGCTCGAAGTTTTCCCCTCGACCCTTCCCACGAGGCGCGAGTCGACGCACAGCGGCTGGGTTTCCATCTCCGTAGGCTGCAACAACACCTGCACGTTCTGTATCGTGCCAGCCCTTCGCGGCAACGAGAAAGACCGCCGCCCGGGAGACATCCTTTCTGAGGTGCGGGCCCTCGTCGAGGATGGCGCGATCGAGGTCACGCTTCTCGGTCAGAACGTCAACTCCTACGGCGTGGAGTTCGGCGACCGCCAGGCATTCAGCAAGCTCCTCCGAGCGGTCGGCGAGATCGAGGGCCTCGAGCGAATCCGCTTCACCAGTCCGCACCCCGCCGCGTTCACCGACGACGTTATCGACGCGATGGCGGAGACGCCCTCCGTGATGCCGCAACTCCATATGCCGCTGCAATCCGGCTCCGATCGCATCCTCAAGGCGATGCGCCGCAGCTATCGCTCCGAACGCTTCCTCGGCATCCTCGAACGGGTGCGGGCCAAGATCCCCAACGCTGCAATCTCCACAGACATCATTGTGGGATTCCCCGGCGAGACCGAAGAAGACTTCGCAGAGACACTGAGAGTCGTGGAGCAGGCGCGTTTTGCGACCGCGTTCACCTTTCAGTACTCGATTCGCCCCGGTACTCCGGCCGCGACCATGGACAACCAGATCCCCAAGGAGATCGTCCAGGAGCGCTACGAGCGTCTCGTGGCGCTGCAGGATCGCATCTCGTGGGAAGAGAACCAGAAGCTCGTCGGAACCACTGTCGAGGTCATGGTTTCGTCTGAGGGCACAAAAGACGCCGAGACCCACAGGCTTTCCGGTCGTGCAGAAGACAGCAGACTCGTGCATTTCTCGTTGCCTGAGGGCTCGGACATCCCGCGGCCGGGCGACGTTGTCACCGTGACCGTTTCTGATGCCAAGCCGTTCTACGTCATTGCAGACCCGGCACCCGGCGCGACCCCGAGCATCCGGCGAACCCGGTCGGGAGATGCCTGGGATCTCGCGCAGGCAGCGTCCTGTGGCACCCCGTCCCCCTCGGGAGAATCGACTCCTGGCCGTGTCTCGTTGGGCGTGCCAACGCTCCGCATCGGGTCTGGCACGACGCCGCCTCGCGTCGCGACCATGCCCATCTATGACGTGACCGATGGCGAGCGCTGAGCACACTCCGCTCGTCGTCGTCGCCGGCGCGACAGGCACTGGCAAAAGCGAGTTGTCGCTTGCGATAGCCGAGCGCATCAGCGCGGATGGCGGCTCCGCAGAGATCGTCAACGCCGACGCCATGCAGCTCTATCGTGGCATGGATATTGGCACGGCCAAGCTTGCCGAAGAGGATCGCCGGGGTATTCCCCATCACATGTTCGATGTGCTCGATGTCACAGCAGAAGCGAGCGTCGCGCGTTACCAGCACGAGGTGCGGGCTCTGATCGGCGACATCGTTGCTCGCGGCGCGGTCCCCATCATGGTGGGCGGGTCTGGCCTCTATATTTCGTCTGTGCTGTTCGATTTCCGGTTCCCCGGCACCGATCCCTCGGTGCGCGCGGCGCTCGAACAGAAGCTTGCCGAGCAGGGCCCCGGAATGCTCTTTCAGCAGCTCAAGCAGCGGGATCCCGCGGCCGCGGCCTCGATTGGCCCCCATAACGCCCGGCGGATCGTTCGCGCGTTGGAGGTCATTGAGATCACGGGGGAGCCCTTCGGCGCTGGCCTTCCCGAAGATGCCCCGTGGTGGCCGAGAACGTCCATCATTGCGCTGCAGGCCCCGAGGGACGAGCTGGTCTCCCGACTCGACGCCAGAGTTGAGCGCATGTGGGATGCAGGCCTGCTCGGGGAAGTCGAGCGGCTTATGGCACTCGGGCTCGAGCAGGGGGTCACGGCCCGGCGCGCCATTGGCTACGCGCAGGCGATTGACCAGATCCGCGGCGAGCTCTCTCAGGCCGAGGCGATCGAGAGCACGAGGGCCCTCACCCGCAAGTATGCGCGTCGGCAGGTCGGCTGGTTCCGGCGCTATCGCACCGCGATCTGGCTCGATTACAACTCCGCATCTCTCGTCGACGATGCGCTGAGCGCCGCACTGAATCCCGCTGCTCACACTCACGGCCTCGCGGCCGACCGTATGTCTACGGCAGAAGACCAAGCCGCCGCCAACTATCCTTGACGGATGCCTGACATCCACTTCACCAAGGGCCACGGCACGGGCAATGACTTCGTGCTGTTCGCCGATCCAGAGGGCGAGATCGAGCTTTCGGCCGCGCAGCTCGCCGCTGTCGCTGACCGGCGGTTCGGCGTGGGAGCGGACGGAATCATTCGGGCCGTGCGATCCGCCAACCTCGACGCAGGGGCGGCAGCACTGGCCGAGGACGGCGCCGCTGAGTGGTTTATGGATTATCACAACGCCGACGGCTCACCATCGGAGATGTGCGGCAACGGCATCCGCGTCTTCGCTGAGTACCTCACGTCGATGGGACTCGTGGAGCTCGGCCCAACAGAGACCCTCACCGTGGGCACCAGGGCTGGAGTACGCGATTTGCAGCGAAACCAGCGCGGCTTCCAGGTCGACCTGGGGCGCTGGAAGCTTGATGGCAGCGACCCGCTTGTGCGGGCAAAGGACGTCGCCGTCGCGCGTCCGGGCCTCGGCATCAATGTCGGCAACCCTCACGTCGTCGTTGCCCTGTCGTCGTTGGAGGAGCTCGCGGCCGCCGACCTCACGGTCATTCCGATCCTCGATCCGGCTGCTCCAGAGGGGGCCAATGTCGAGTTTGTCGTGCCTCATGACCCCCTAGTCAAAGATGGCGTGGGGCAGATAACGATGCGCGTGCACGAGCGCGGAAGCGGCGAGACTCTCTCCTGCGGCACGGGTGCCGCTGCTGCCGCGCTGGCAACGCGTCACTGGGCGGGACCCTCGGCCCCCAACAACTGGCGAGTCGAGGTTCCTGGCGGGGTTCTCGGCGTTCGAATGTGGGCAGCAGAGGACGGAGAGCATGTGTCGCTCAGCGGCCCGGCCACGCTCGTCTTTGAGGGCGACCTCAGCGTCTAGCTCGGCCGAGCCTTGAGGCGGCGGTGGATAGTGCCCGTTGCTCAGCGGTGGCGTACTCGTAGTACGCGAAAGCCTTTATTTGTCGCGGCCCGCGTAATGCTGAAATCTCCCGGCAGAGCCGATTCCATCCAGCGGTGCAGCGAGTCGGATCCCAAGTTTCGCTGCACGACCAACCAGGCGTCGGCGTTGTGCTCAAGGCGCGGCAACCAATGCAACAGCATGTCGTGGAGCACGCTCTTGCCGACCCTGATGGGTGGGTTTGAGCGGATGCCCATAAATGTCACGTCGTCGGGAACATCTCCCGGCAGGACGGCGTTGACATTGGTAAGGCCGAGAGTGGCCGCATTTCGCCGCACAAGGTCGAGAGCGCGCTCATTCACATCCACGGCCCATACGGTGGCTCGAGGCGATTCCAGGGCCATTGTGAGGGCAATGGGGCCCCATCCGCAGCCAAGGTCAAGCAGGTTTCCTCCCGGCGGCGGGGGTGGGGTGTTGTTGAGCAGCACGTGTGTGCCGACGTCGAGTCGGTCAGGGCTGAAGACTCCGGATGCCGTCGTAAGCGTTCGCTGTTGGCCAGCGAGGGTCACCGTGATCGGGCGGAGCTTGAGCTCACTTTCCGGCAGGGCGGAGAAGTAGTGCTCGTTAGACATGCAGAGAAACCTATCGAAAACCAAGGGGCTAGGGTTAACCCAATGAGTGAAGCTGAATCAGAGAAGCGCAATGACGATGACGTCATCGAGCGTGTTTTGGCGGGCGCTGCTCAGCGCTCGTCCGGATACACCATCTTCTCAAGTGGACGAGCGCAGGCGCTCCAAGAAAATTCCGTCGCGCCTTCGGACGACACCGACGGAGAGCAGCTCGACCGGGAAGATCGCGAGGCGCTCCGCCGAGTAGCCGGCCTTTCGACCGAACTCGACGATGTTACCGAAGTTGAGTACCGCCAGCTGCGCCTTGAGCAGGTTGTGCTCATCGGAATCTACTCACAGGGCAACCTTCGGAATGCCGAGAACTCAATGCGCGAGCTTTTTGCCCTCGCAGAGACGGCAGGAGCCGTCGTTCTCGACGGTTTGCTGCAGAAGCGTGCGACTCCTGACCCCAGCACATACTTTGGCAAGGGCAAAGCACGCGAGCTCGCGGGAGTGGTTGCAGCAGTCGGGGCGGACACCGTTATCGTCGATGGCGAGCTGGCCCCGAGCCAACGGCGCGCGCTTGAGGATGCGATCAAGGTCAAGGTCATCGACCGAACGGCGGTCATTCTCGACATTTTCAGCCAGCACGCCAAGAGTCGCGAGGGCAAGGCCCAAGTCGAACTCGCTCAGCTCGAATACCTTCTCCCTCGCTTGCGCGGTTGGGGTGACTCGATGTCGCGTCAAGCCGGTGGCCAGGTCGGTGGCGCGGGTGCTGGAATGGGAAGCCGTGGTCCCGGTGAAACCAAGATCGAGCTCGATCGCCGCCGCATCCACACTCGCATGGCCCGTCTGCGCAAGCAGATCAAGGAGTTTAAGCCAGCTCGGGATGCAAAGCGCGCGAATCGGAATCGCTTCGAGGTTCCTAGCGTCGCCATCGCTGGATACACCAACGCTGGCAAGTCGAGCCTGCTCAACCGCATCACCCGTGCCGGTGTGCTGGTCGAGAACGCGTTGTTCGCAACACTCGACGCCACGGTTCGCAAGTCGGTTACCGAGGATGGTCGGCCCTACACGCTCACCGACACGGTCGGTTTCGTGCGGAATCTTCCGCATCAGCTCGTCGAGGCGTTTCGCTCGACTCTCGAAGAGGTCGCAGACTCAGACGTCATCGTGCACGTGGTTGACGCCTCTCATCCTGATCCGGCGAGTCAGATTGCCACGGTGAGAGACGTCATCGGCGAGGTGGGCGCCCGCGATCTCCCCGAGATCATCGCGTTCAATAAGGCAGACCTGGCGGATGATGACCAGCGTCTGCTCCTTCGTGGCCTCGAGCCGACGGGAATCTTTGTCTCTGCGCGCACGGGAGAGGGCATTGAAGAACTTCTCGAGCGAATCAGCGACCTGCTTCCGACGCCGTCGATCGAGCTCGATCTACTTATCCCTTACGACCGCGGGGATGTGGTCGCCATGCTGCACGACCGCGCCGTCATCGAGTCGACCGAATACGAAGAGGGTGGCACGCGCGTTAAGGCTCGCGTGCGGGAACACGATGAGCCGATGCTCCGGGAGTTCTCGACGGTCGGCTAGACCGAGCGAAGAACCGCGACAACCTTGCCGAGAACCTCGGCGAAGTCACCCAGGATTGGTGCGAATGCGCTGTTGCGCGGCAGAAGCCAGGTGTGGCCGTCGCGCTGCTGAAAAACCTTGACGGTCGCTTCGTCGTCGAGCATCGCTGCGACGATGTCGCCATTCTCCGCCGTCTTTTGCTGACGAACGACGATCCAGTCGCCATCGCAGATTGCGGCGTCGATCATGGAGTCACCGACGACCTTCAACATGAAGAGGTCGCCCTTGCCCACCAGCTGGCGGGGGATGGGGAACACCTCGTCGATCTGCTGTTCTGCCGTGATCGGAATACCGGCGGCGATGCGGCCGACGAGCGGAACCATTGCGGCGTCGCCGATGGGAGCGGCCGGCGTGGCATCAGAGGAGGATGGCGATTCGGCGCGATCGGACTGCGGAAGGTCGATGAGGATTTCGATGGCCCGCGGACGATTGGGATCGCGGCGGAGATAGCCGCTGAGCTCCAGCTGGCCCAGCTGATGAGTCACGCTCGAAAGTGACGCGAGTCCTACGGCATCGCCAATCTCGCGCATGCTCGGCGGATAACCGCGGGTCGAGACCTCGCGCTGAATGAAGTCGAGGATCGACAATTGCTTCTCGCTCAGGCTTTTGCGCCGGCGGGTTGAAGGCTTCTCGTCCATGGTCTCCTCGCTAGCTCGGCGCGAATAAAGCGACCGGATTCTTCGTGCCGCCGCTCGATCGTGACGATCGAATGTCGGCGGCTCCTGCTTTCCTGTCAAGCAGACAATCGAAACTGTATCCGCCTTAGGGCTTGCAAACAAACATTTGTTCGAGTGTGTCGCGAGGTTTATTGAGCACTTATTCGAAATTGGGCTTGAAATTGCGATTCATCGAAGATATGTTCGGTACAAAGATTCGCTTCCGAGGTTCCCGGCCGAACCTCGGGAGCGAACTCTTTGTTTGAGAAGCCGCTGGCGAAAGGAGCACACAATGAGCACCACAGCACTCCAGGCCTCTATCCCGACCCCGTCCAATGGTGGGCAGGGCAGGTCTCGTCTGCGACTGACCCGTCGCGGTCGCGTCGTCTTCACGACGCTCGCGGCGTTGCCCGTCGTTGGTATTGCCCTCGTCCTGGGTCTCAACGGCGGAATCGCGACCGCCACGGACACGACAGGCGCGCCCGTTGGCGTTGTCACTGTTGATGCTGGGGAATCGCTCTGGAGCATCGCGAGTGAGATCTCTCCGAACTCAGACCCGCGCGACTTCGTCGCCGAGGTTCTCGCCTTCAACCAGCTCTCCAGCGCAGATGTGTTCCCCGGCCAGCAGCTGGCAATTCCCTCGTCCCTCTGCGTATCCGGTTGCTGACGGGCTCCGTGCCAGATTCCGCCAGGCTCGTCGGCTCATAAGATGGGGGAGTGGCTTCTCTTGCTGATCTCCCCATCCGTGACAATCTCAAGGGCCTGAGCCCGTACGGCGCACCTCAGAAAGAGGTTCGGTACGCACTCAACGTCAACGAAAACACCCACCCGATTCCCGAGCCCGTAGCTCACGACATCGTCGAGGCTCTCGCGTCCGCACTCCTCACGATCAACCGCTACCCCGACCGTGAATTCACGACGCTCCGGGAGAAACTCGCTGCCTACGTCGGGCACGACCTGACCGCCGAGAATATGTGGGCGGCTAACGGATCCAACGAGATCCTTCAGCAGATCCTCCAGGCGTTCGGTGGTCCAGGCCGCAGCGTGCTTGGCTTTCCTCCCACATACTCAATGCACTCGATCATTGCTGCTGGAACCGACACCGAATGGGTCGCGGGGGAGCGCGCGGCCGGTTACGAGCTCACCCCCGAGTTGGTCACCGAGTGGATCGAGAAGACGAACCCCGACGTCGTTTTCCTGTGCGCCCCCAACAATCCCACCGGCACGCCGGTCTCGTTAGAGACCATTGCGGCCGCTTACGATGCGACGCCGGGCATCGTGGTCGTCGACGAGGCCTATGCGGAGTTTGCCCCGGAAGGGCAGCTCTCGGCCTTGTCGCTGCTTGATGGTCGTGAACGGCTCATCGTCTCGCGCACCATGAGCAAGGCTTTCGCCTTCGCCGGCGCACGGGTGGGCTACCTTGCGGCCGACCCTGCGGTCACCGACGCCCTCCGCCTCGTGCGCCTGCCGTACCATCTCTCCGCACTCACGCAGGCAGCGGCCATTGCCGCGCTTGACCACACCGCAGAGATGCTGGCGATGGTCGACGACATCCGTCGTCAGCGAGACCGTCTGCTGGAGGAGCTGCCACAGCTTGGATTCACGGTCTGGCCTAGCTCCGCGAATTTTGTTCTGTTCGGAGGGGTCCATCAGCCGCATGCCCTGTTCGAGGCGTTGCTGGAGCGCGACATCCTTATCCGCGATCTCGGCATCCCTCACCACATGCGGGTGACGGCGGGCACCGAGGCGGAGACGACGGCCTTCCTCGAGGCGCTCGAACAGCTCGGCGGGGCCTCGTTCGGCGCTGAATAGGTCACCTGGTTTTCTGCTTCGTTCGGCGCAAGCGGCAGTGCGGTAGCGCTCTCGCTAAGCTTGATAGGCGGCGTCCGCCGCGATGCGCGGGGAGGTCGGTCGTGTCGATCCCGCAGAGAGAAGGATTCACCATGGCAGAGCAGGGCAGGGTCGCAACGCTGACCCGCGAGACGAGCGAGTCGAGCATCGAACTTTCGCTCAATCTCGATGGCACAGGAACGTCAGATATCTCGACCACCGTGCCGTTCTTCGACCACATGCTCACTGCCTTCTCCAAGCACTCGCTCATCGACCTAACGGTGCGCGCTACGGGCGACACCGAGATCGACGTGCACCACACGGTCGAGGATGTCGCGATCGTGCTCGGCAAAGCCATCGCAATCGCCCTGGGCGATAAGGCAGGCATCTCTCGCTACGGCGACGCGATGGTGCCGCTCGACGAGGCCCTGGCGAACGCTGTCGTCGATGTTTCTGGGCGCCCCTTTCTTGTTCACACGGGCGAGCCTGCTGGTTTTGAGTTCCACCTCATCGGCGGCCACTTCACCGGTTCTATGGTGCGGCACGTTTTCGAGGCGATTACTTTCCACGCGGGTCTTACGGTCCACATCCGGGTTCTCGGAGGCCGCGACCCACACCACATCGCCGAAGCCGAGTTCAAGGCGTTCGCGCGGGCCATGCGCATGGCCTTGCAGCCCGACGCCAGAGTGTCGGGGATTCCGTCGACCAAGGGCGCGCTCTAATGCACACGGGTCTCGCTCAGTCGGAGGTCGCTCGCGTAATGACTTCTTCTGCGACGCCGCAACTCCTAACGTTGTGGGGTGCTGAACGGTGAGTAAGCCCAGTGTCGTCGTCCTCGACTATGGAAGCGGCAATGTTCATTCCGTCGTTAAGGCGCTAGAACTCGCGGGCGCCGACGTTGCCTTGACCGCCGATGCCAAGGCTGTCGCCGAGGCAGACGGTTTGCTCGTTCCCGGAGTTGGCGCATTCTCTGCGGTTATGGATGCTCTCGCGCGCGTCAACGGGCCCGAAATGATCGATCGTCGCCTGGCGGGAGGGCGCCCAGTTTTGGGCATCTGCGTCGGCATGCAGGTCCTTTTTGAGCGAGGCATCGAACGCGGGCAGACCACCGAGGGGCTGGGGGAGTGGCCCGGCACCGTCGAGGAGCTCGATGCGCCTGTCGTTCCCCACATGGGCTGGAATACGGTCGAGGCGGCTCCTGAATCCGCTCTTTTCTCTGGCATCGAAGACGAGCGCTTTTACTTCGTGCACTCCTACGCAGCGCGCGACTGGTCGCTCGACATCATTCCGCCGTTTCCTCCTGCTCATCTGACCTGGGCAGACCACGGTGGGCGGTTTCTTGCGGCCGTGGAAAACGGGCCGCTCAGCGCCACTCAGTTCCACCCGGAGAAATCTGGTGAGCCCGGTATCCGGTTGCTTTCCAACTGGCTCGGCACCCTCGGCCGCTAGCCGTCCCGCTCTCGCCTCAACGCGAGTAGTATCTGATTCTTGTCGCGCGTCGCGCACCATCACCCAATCTTGAAAGCCCCGGCTCGTGCCGAGAAAGTCCATGATGAGCGAGTTCAATACGACCCCCGGCCTCACCCTCTTTCCGGCGGTTGATGTCTCCGACGGCAAGGCCGTTCGCCTGACTCGGGGAGAGGCCGGTAGCGAAACCAGCTACGGCGACCCCGTTGCGGCCGCAGAAGCCTGGGCGTCTCAGGGGGCCGAGTGGATCCATCTGGTCGACCTCGATGCCGCGTTCGGTCGAGGCTCCAACCAGGCAACGATCAAGAAGGTTGTTCGCCAGGTTCGTGGCACGCTAAACGTTGAGCTCTCCGGTGGAATCCGCGACGACCGCTCCCTTGAGGCGGCACTGGCCACCGGAGCGAAACGTCTCAACCTGGGTACGGCAGCGCTGGAGAACCCGGAGTGGGCAGCCCACGTCATCGCCGAGTACGGTGACGCTATCGCCATTGGCCTCGACGTGCGCGGCACGACACTGGCAACGCGAGGGTGGACAAAGGAGGGCGGAGACCTCTGGTCGGTCATGGAGCGACTCGAGGACGCCGGATGCTCCCGTTACGTTGTCACTGACGTCACGAAGGATGGCACGATGCAGGGCCCCAACGTTGCTCTCCTCCGCGAGGTTCTTGCTCACACGCCTAAGCCCGTCATTGCTTCGGGTGGAATTTCGAGCCTCGATGACCTCATCGCTCTGCGTGAACTTGTGCCGCTGGGCCTCGAGGGCGCCATCGTTGGCAAGGCCCTCTACAACGGAGCGTTCACCCTCGGCGAGGCGCTGGACGTCGCCGGCGCGTGAGCGCTCACGGGAATCACGAGCATCACTCCGAGCCGTCTCATCTGACGGACTCGGCGGGTCAACCGTGGGCAGGGCGAAGCTTCGGTGAGACGCCGTTCTCCGATGATGACGGCTCCGCAGACCCCGGTCTCCTGGCCGCTATCGCGCAGTTCCGCTCGGGCGAGGCGACACCTGAACAGGTCGTTGACGCTCTGCGGAGCGTGAGGCTCCTTGTGCCGTTGATGGCGACCCTGGGTGAGGCTGGCGAGAATGCCAGCGGAGTTACCGTTGATAAGAGCGCCGATCTGGCGATCGTCACCGTGGCCGGGCCCGACGGTCGGTCTGTTATGCCCGTTTTTTCTTCTGTCGCCGCCATGCAGGCCTGGAATCCCCGCGCCCGTCCCGTGCCGACAGAGTCTGTGCGCGTTGCGCTTGCGGCAGCCGATGAGGGAACCGATCTTGTCGTGCTCGACCCGACATCCGATTCCGAGTTTGTCGTGCGCAGGCCAGCGGTGTGGGCGATCGCCCAGTCACTGCCGTGGGTTGCGTGCTGGCGCGACCCGGAGGTGTCGGCAGTCGTCGAGCGAATCTGTGGAGCCGAGGGTGATGTCGTGTCGGTTGAGCTGATGCCCGGCGTTCCTGATGCACGCTTGCGCGGCCCAGAGCTGATCGTGGTCCTGCGTCTGCGCGCGGGCCTCGAGCCTCAGGCCCTTCGCGAACTCGTGGCGAGGATCCAGACGGGGCTGTCGACGAGCGAGGTTGTGGCCACGAGGGTGGATTCGCTCACCGTGCGCCTCGCCCCGGCGAGCTAGGTGCGGTTAAGCACGCTAGCCCGCCAGTGAGGCGTTGCCGTCGACTAGACGACGGAGCCGGTGAACTTTTCGCCCGGACCGTTGCCCGGGGCGTCGGGGAACGCTGATGCCTCGCGGAACGCGAGCTGAACCGACCGCAGGCCATCCCGCAGGGGGCGAGCGTGTGAGTCGGAGAGGTCAGGGGCCGCGGCGGTGATGAGTCCGGCGAGTGCGGTGATCAGCTTCCGGGCCTCGTCCAGGTCTAGCTGGTTCTCGGGGTCGTCGGCGAGACCGCATTTGACGGCGGCGGCGCTCAGCAGGTGAACGGCAACAGTATTGATGACCTCGATAGCGGGTACGTCGGCGATATCGCGGGCCGCATCCTCTTCGAAGGCCATCTCGTTCAGGTGGCCGTTGTCGTGCGCGCTATCGCTCATGTGAATTCCTCTGCTAGAATCATGCGGGCTTCGAAACCGATGTAGGTTTCGAATACGAAAGTGGAGATTCTCCCACCCGCGCTTGACCGCCTGTGTTTTTACAACACTCAAGGTTACCGGGTTGTTGGTACCCCGCCGTCGCGAGCGTATGCGAGCGTCGGCAGCTAGGGTGCTGAGCCAGTTGTCGCGGTATTTGTTCTCGTCGACTCTGGTGTGATTCTTCCTCTCGTCGCCACGGCATCCGCCGCAGGCCAGGCAAAGACATGTCTTACAGAGGAGTTCCGCATCAGCGATCCCAGAACGAATGACCGAATCCGCGTCCCCGAGGTTCGTCTAGTTGGCCCGGGGGGCGAGCAGGTCGGCGTCGTCCGCATCGAAGAGGCGCTGCGTCTTGCCCAGGAGGCAGACCTGGATTTGGTTGAGGTTGCTCCCAACTCCAAGCCTCCCGTCGCCAAGATCATGGATTTCGGCAAGTTCAAGTACGAGACCGCGCAGAAGGCCAAGGAGGCCAAGCGCAACCAGTCGAACACGATCCTCAAAGAGGTTCGGTTCCGCCTCAAGATCGATAAGCACGACTACGAGACCAAGCGCAAGCGCGCCGAGGGCTTCCTCAAGCAGGGTGACAAGGTCAAGGCCATGATCCTGTTCCGTGGTCGCGAGCAGTCGCGTCCCGATCAGGGTGTGCGTCTCCTACAGCGTTTCGCTGAAGACGTCGCAGAGTGGGGTTCGGTCGAGTCCAGCCCCACGATCGATGGCCGCAACATGGTTATGGTGATCGGCCCGCTCAAGACCAAGGCTGAGGCCAAGGCAGAGGCGGATGCTCGCAAGTCGGCATCAAGGCCCGCCCGTGGAGAGCGGTCAGAGTCGCACGACGACCACGACGACCACGACGACCACGATGACCACGACGAAGACGACCTCGATGACGAGGTTGACGACGATGACGACGCCCAGTCGGGCGACGACGCCGAGTCTAAATAGCCACCGCACAGATTTCGCCCGTCAGGGCGTCACTAAGCACGACAGCAACTAAGGAGAGAAATGCCCAAGCAGAAGACCCACTCAGGGGCCAAGAAGCGTTTCAAGGTCACCGGCAGCGGCAAGGTCATGAAGCAGCAGGCTGGCATGCGCCACAACCTGGAGGTCAAGTCGGGCCAGCGCAAGCGCCGCCTGAACGCAGACCAGGTCCTGGCGCCGCAGGACGCCAAGGTAATCAAGCGCCTTCTTGGCAAAGCCGGCCGCTGAGCCGCCCGCATTCAGAACTAAGGAACAGAGAAAATGGCAAGAGTAAAGCGGGCGGTCAACGCCCACAAGAAGCGTCGGGTAATCCTCGAGCGCGCCAGCGGTTACCGCGGCCAGCGTTCGCGTCTCTACCGCAAGGCCAAGGAGCAGGTCACCCACTCCCTGGTCTACTCGTACCGTGACCGCCGTGCCCGCAAGGGTGACTTCCGTCGCCTGTGGATCCAGCGCATCAACGCTGCATCGCGCGCCAACGGCCTCACCTACAACCGTTTCATCCAGGGACTCGGCATCGCCGGTGTCGAGGTTGACCGTCGTATGCTCGCTGACCTTGCTGTCACCGACCCGAAGACGTTTGCCGCGATCGTCGCGACGGCCAAGGCAGCACTGCCCGCCGACACGTCGGCCCCCAAGGTTTCGGCCTAAGCAGTAATCGGGCCTAGAATTGGCCCATGCTAGACAACCCACGTTCACCTCGTGTGCGCGGCGTTGCGAAGCTCCGCAAGAGAGACGCCCGGTCAGAGACCGGGCTCTTTCTTTTGGAGGGACCGCAGGCCGTTGCCGAGGCTCTTGCCTGGCGTCCGGAGCTCCTTGTTGAGCTGTTCGCGACGCCCACCGCCCTCGACCGTCACCCCGGCATAGCCGAGGGGGCGGGCGAGGCGGGGCTAGAGATCGAGTTCGTCACCGAACAGGTGCTCGATGCTATGGCAGACACCGTGACGCCCCAGGGCGTTGTGGCGGTGTGCAAGCAGTTCCCGACCTCGGTCAAAGACATCCTCGCGCCTGACGCTGACGGGGCTTTCCCCCGGCTCATTGTGATCCTCGAAGAGGTGCGCGATCCCGGCAATGCAGGCACGATCATCCGGGCTGCCGATGCTGCCGGAGCTGATGGAGTGATCCTCAGCGGCCGTTCGGTTGACCTGTACAACCCCAAGGTTGTGCGCTCGACGACGGGTTCGCTTTTTCATATCCCTGTTGCCGTTGGTGCAGAATTCGAGACCCTGCGCGAACGCGTGCGGGGTGCTGGACTGCAGATCCTCGCGGCCGACATCAAGGGAGAAGACCTCCTCGCTGCGCGCTCAGAAGGCGTACTTGACGAGCCGACGGCGTGGCTTTTTGGCAACGAGGCCCGCGGCCTGAGCGACGAGCAGCTAGCTCTTGCCGATCGTGCGATCGTTGTTCCCATTTATGGCAGGGCAGAGTCGATGAACCTCTCGACGGCGGCGTCCGTGTGTCTCTACGAGAGCGCTTTTGCCCACCGAACGGCCTCGGCAGACTGATTCGTGCACCCTCGAATGGGGGTTACGTTTAGGTAACGCTGTTTTCCTACCCAATACTCGCGCTCATGAGCGCTAAGTTAGGAAAATGACGTCGAACGATGCAGCGGCCGCCCGAGATTTGCCGCAGTTTGAGACAACGAGCAATCCGATTCTTGCGGCACCGGGTGAGCCCCTGGTTATCGTCGAAAACGTAGAAAAGCACTACGGGGATTTCCACGCGCTCAAGAACATCAACCTCACGGTGAACAAGGGTGAGGTCGTTGTCGTGATCGGGCCGTCGGGCTCGGGAAAATCTACGCTGTGCCGCACAATCAACCGTCTTGAGACGATCACGTCGGGCGAGATTCGCATTGATGGCAAAGAGCTGCCATCGGAGGGCAAGACCCTCGCAGCCCTGCGGGCCGATGTCGGCATGGTGTTTCAGTCGTTCAACCTCTTCGCCCACATGTCGGTGCTTCGCAATGTGACCCTGGGGCCGACCAAGGTGCGCGGACGGGCCAAGGCGGAGGCGGAGGCGGATGCGCGCGCACTGCTCGATCGCGTGGGTGTCCTTGAGCAGGCTGACAAGATGCCGGCACAGCTCTCCGGCGGACAGCAGCAGCGCGTGGCAATCGCCAGGGCTCTTGCGATGAAGCCCAAGGTCATGCTGTTCGATGAGCCGACCTCCGCGCTAGATCCCGAGATGATCAATGAGGTCCTCGACGTCATGGTCAAGCTTGCCTCCGAGGGTATGACGATGATCGTCGTCACTCATGAGATGGGCTTCGCTCGCAGGGCTGCAGATCGAGTCGTATTCATGGCTGAGGGAGAGATCGTAGAAGAGGCAACGCCGCACGAGTTCTTCACCAATCCGAAGAGCGACCGCGCGAAAGACTTTCTCTCCAAGCTCCTCACGAACTGAGACCGAAACACGATGGAGGGGCGGCTTGCCGTCTCTCCCGAGGAAAGGAAGACCATGCACAAGAGAACCCCATTTGTCGCTGCGCTGGCCGCAGCGGCGCTCGTGCTCACGGGATGCGCTGGAGGCAGCGACACCGCGG
>NZ_JBACFR010000179.1:0-21056 GCF_056262345.1 Homoserinimonas sp. | reverse complement strand
ACTGCTGCCATGACCGACTCATCTCCGGTGATTGATCTGGGCGTTGCGCCGGATCGCATCGACGCGACAGACCTCCTCGACGACATCGAGTTTCTTGTCGCCCGCGTGCGCGCTATCGGTTCGCTTTCGGCCCGCCACGCTTTGGAGCCGCACGGGTTGCGCGTGCGGTCATACGCCGTGTTGTCACTCGTGTGCGGCGCCGTGAGCCCAACCCAGCGCGATGTGGCCGAGTTTCTCTTTCTCGACCCGAGCCAGGTGGTCGCGGTCGTCGATGAACTGCAGACCCTCGGCTATGTCGAACGAGCTCAGGACCCTCGCGATCGTCGGGCCAACATCATTCGCGGCACCGAAAATGGGCAGGCGGCGTATGCCAAGGCCAAGGCGTCGGTCATCGCCGCGCGCGACGAGACAATTCTCAAGAACCTCTCCCAGGAGGAGCGGCAGAGCCTCACGCAGCTGCTGCTCAAGGTCGCGTTCTAGCTCGAGCAGTCCGCACTTGCTCGCTTTAGCAGTCGGCTCAGTTCAGATCGTTGCGCCACGACGCTTCCACCGCGACCGGTACAAAACCGACAGCCTCGTTGACGGTGAGCATCGGCCGATTCTCCTCGGCATTCCAGGTGTAGATCGCCGGATGCCCCGGCGCTAGTTCATCGAGCCGCTGCAGATTAGCCGCCTTCAGTAGCATCCCGAGCCGGTGGCCCCGATGCTCGTGCAGCACGATCGTGTCTTCCTGCTGCACGGGGCGATCCACCTCGGGAGGCACCGAAAGGTCGCTGAAGCCCACCAGCGAATCCGATTCGATGTGGCGGGCCGCGACCGTCAGATATCGCCTGCCGTCGGTGTCCCGGCGCCGCTCATGATCGAGGACCCGCTGCTCATCCCAGGTCTCCGGCTGCCAATCGACCTCGCCGGCGGGCGGGTCGGTGCTCATCCTCGCGTGAAGCACTGCCATGTCAGAAAGTCGATGCTCTGGGGTCGACCCCTCCCAAGCCTCAAGGTCGTAACCGGCGGCGGGCTCGGGTGTCTGCGCGCCAGAGGGCAGAGCCAGCCGGCTCACCCGATTCACCTGAGCTAGACGAAAGCCGCGGGAGACGAGAAAGCGAGAGGGGGCATCGTCGGCCGAGACAGCACCAAACCCCGTGGGGGAGGTGATTGCGGGCTCGGCAGGGGGAACATGATGAAACGACTCGGCCTGCAACGCCGTGCGACCGTCCTCGAGTGCAATGGCGTGCGCGTGGGAATACAGGGCGCTCCCGAGCCCCTGGCGGCGAAACTCGGGCAGGACCTCAACCGACACCCACGCTGTCGGCACGTCCAACCCGCCCTGCAGCTGATAAACGGCACGACCCACAATGCGTCCGTCGACCCGAGCGAGAAAGAACCGGCGAAGCTCATAGGGGTTCGAGGCGATCGCGAGCAGCTCCTCTGGCTCGACGGCAAAGTCGCGAGTGCCCACGTCGTAGGCCTCGATGCCATTGCGGATACGCACCATCTCGATGAAGTCGCCGGCGTCGGGAGCGCCGATCGATTCGGGCAGCGCAAGTTCCTCAATGGTGAGCATCAGCATCCCTTCGATCCCGTGCCGCGAGGGCGGCGATGGGCTGGCCGAAAAGCATACGGATGCTGCGCCATTTTCGCCACACGTAGCCTCACCGCACGACCCGATGGGCCGCACAACGCACCGCGGGGGCGAACGGGCGTTGGCCCGCGTGTCGGGTAGCGTTGTGCCTGCAATCGCACCGTTCGGTGCGGCGCGCCGCAGCAGGATCGGCGTGATCGGCGCAGAGCACAGGGAGGAGCTCTCGTGTATCTCAAGAGCCTCACCCTTAAAGGCTTCAAGTCGTTTGCCCAGCCGACGACGTTCGCGTTCGAACCGGGGGTTACCGCGGTGGTCGGGCCCAACGGTTCCGGCAAGTCGAACGTGGTCGACGCCCTCGCCTGGGTTATGGGCGAGCAGGGAGCCAAAACTCTGCGCGGCGGAAAGATGGACGACGTCATCTTCGCCGGAACCTCCACACGCGGCCCCCTTGGCCGTGCTGAGGTGACCCTCACGATCGACAACTCGGATGGCGCGCTGCCGATCGAGTATTCAGAGGTCACGATTCGGCGCACGCTCTTTCGCAACGGCGGCAGCGAATACGCGATCAACGGCGAGAGCTGCCGTCTTCTCGACGTGCAGGAGCTGCTCAGCGACTCTGGTCTCGGTCGGGAGATGCACGTCATCGTGGGCCAGGGCCAGCTCGACGCCGTTCTTCGCGCCAGCCCAGAAGACCGTCGCGGGTTCATCGAAGAGGCCGCCGGCATCCTCAAGCACCGCCGCCGCAAAGAGAAAACCTTGCGCAAGCTCGACGCGATGCAGGCAAATCTCACACGGCTGAGCGACCTCGCGGGGGAGATTCGCCGCCAACTCAAGCCCCTCGGTCAACAGGCCGAAGTTGCTCGCGAGGCACAGACCATTGCCGCGGTTGTACGCGACGCCCGTGCCCGACTGCTGGCCGACGAGGTCGTCACCCTGCGGGAGGCGCTCACGCTGCACAGCCGCAGTGAATCGGAGCGCAAAACCGAGCGCATCGTGTTGCAAGAGCAGCTCGATCAGGCCAAGCTCCGTGAGGCAAGAATCGAGCAGGAACAGGTCGGCGATGCCGTTGACCAGGCCCGTCGAATCGCTTTTGGGCTCGAATCTGTGCAGGAGCGACTGCGCGGTTTGTTCAGCCTTGCCAATCAGAAGATGGCGTTGCTCAGCTCGCAGACCGAGGTTGCCGAGTTGGCCCCCGGGGTGACGTCGCAGATGGTGGCGGATGCCCGCGACGAGGCGGCCAGGCTCGCGGAGACAATCGACGAGGCTGAGCAGGCGTGGCGAGAGGCGCAGTCCGCGACAGCGGAGGCCAGGGCGGCGCTTGATGCGCTCGATGATGAGATCTCGCACCAGAGCTCCCTCGTGTCACGTCATGACCTCGAAATCTCTAAGCTCAGCGGGCAGGCCGATACCGCGGCATCCCGGCTCGCTGCTGTCCGCGGCGAAGTCCTCCGCCAGCAAAACGCCCTCGACGCCGCTCGCTCGCGTCGAGACCAGGCCACCGTGTCGCTTGAGGCCCTTGAGGCGCAAGCGACGCTCGGCGAGGAGTCCGACATCGATCTGGACGCCGCCTACCAGAGCGCCCAAGCGGAGGTCACTCAGGCCGAGACTGAGATCGACACCCTCCGCGAGCAGCTCCATGCCCTCGAACGTGAGCGGGATGCTCTCTCTGCCCGCAAGAACGCACTATCCAGCGCTCTCGACCAAAAGGATGGGTCAAGCGCGCTTGTCGCGGCCAAGCGGCCGGGAATCCTCGGCTTGGTTGCCGAACACATCCAGGTGAAGCCCGGGTTCGAGGCGGCGATCGCCGCAGCCCTCGGGTCTCTGGCCGACGCCGTGCTGGCAGAAGATCGCGATTCTGCCATCGCAGCGCTAGGTCACGCCCAGGCCGACGACCTGGGCAGGGTCGAACTTGTGCTCGCCGAGGCCGGGGTTACGGCGGGCGTCAGCGGCGTGCTGAGTGACGGCGCAGTCTTTGCCGCCGATGTGGTTTCTGCGCCCTCTGGTGTGCTGGGGCTGCTCAGTCACGTGATCGTGGCAGATGACCTCGCGACAGCTCGCAGAGTGTGGGGCGAGCTTTCGACGGGGACGAGCGAGTCTGCCACGACGATCATTACCAAGTCGGGGGATGTGCTGAGCCGCTTTGTGCTGCGGGGCGGCTCAGGAGCCAAGCGCTCGCGGTTGGAACTTGTGGCCGACCGCGATGCCGCGGCAGAGCGCCTCTCCGAGGTTCTTTCCCTGATCGAACGCGCGCAGTTTGCGCTCGCCGAGCAGCGGGGAGCAGTGCAGGTGGCCAAGGAGCAATCCAAGCGCGCCCTCACAACGCTGCGCGAGCATGACTCCCAGCTCGCAGCTCAGTCGGAGAAGCTGAACCGCGCGCGAGTGCAGGCGGAGGCCGCCGAGGCCGAGGCGCAGCGACTGGAGAAGGGGCTCGCGCTCGCCGCAGAGTCGGTCGCCAGCGCCGAGACGGCTGCTGAGCGTGCCAAGGCTGAGCTTGAGACCGCGCAGTCCCGCCCTCGCCCCATTCTCGATGTTTCTGCTCGGGACGGCATGGCCGACGAACTC
Organism: Homoserinimonas sp.; assembly: GCF_056262345.1. Classification (NCBI taxonomy): domain Bacteria; kingdom Bacillati; phylum Actinomycetota; class Actinomycetes; order Micrococcales; family Microbacteriaceae; genus Homoserinimonas; species Homoserinimonas sp. Next base: position 16,915 of record NZ_JBACFR010000179.1, on the reverse strand, counting down.
GATGCAGCGCGTGAACGCGAGGTCGAGGCCCGCCTTCAGGTGGAGACCGCCCGCGAGCGGGTACGGGCGCAGGAGCTACGAGCCAAGCAGCTTGAGCAGCAGCGAGAGGCCGAGCGAGAGGCCGCGGATCAGGCGGCTCGCCGTGCGGTCATCCGCCGCCGGCAGATGGAGGCAGCCCAGCGGGTGCTCGACGTCCTGCCGACCGTGCTCGACGCCGCTGACCGCTCGGTGTCGGAGGCGCGCGTGCGACTTGCGGCGGCGGAGGCCGATCGAGCGCAACAGAACGAGGAACTCGCAGAGCTTCGCCGAGCAGAAGCCGCTCTGCGCGATCGGCTGCACTCCGTAAGCGAATCCGTTCACGGGCTCGAAATGCAGACCTACGAGAAGAAGCTGCATCTTTCCTCGCTCCTCGAGCGTGCAGGAGCGGAGCTCGGCCTGGTCGAGGATGTGCTGGTTGCCGAGTATGGGCCTGACGTGCCCGTGCCCGTCGATGCCGTCGAAACGGACGACGATTCCGATGCAGAGCGCGAAGACGGCGTGCAGCAGACGATGCCGTTTGTGCGCGCACAACAGGAGGCAAGGCTTGCCAAGGCCGAACGCAAGTACGCCCGGCTCGGCAGGGTCAACCCGCTCGCGCTCGAAGAGTTTGCCGCTCTGGAAGAGCGCCACAAGTTCCTCACAGATCAGCTCACCGACCTCACCAATACGCGCAAAGACCTGCTCACGATCATCGACGAGCTCGATGTCAAGATGCGCGACATCTTCTCAAGCGCCTTCGAAGACACCAAGAACGCGTTCAACCACGTCTTTCCGATCCTCTTCCCCGGCGGAACCGGCAGCATCCATCTCACCGATCCCGACAACATGCTCACGACGGGCATCGAGGTCTCGGTCAAGCCCGCTGGCAAGAAGATCGAGCGACTCTCGCTGCTGAGCGGTGGAGAGCGGTCTCTGGCAGCAGTGGCGTTGCTGATCGCAATCTTCAAGGCCAGGCCGAGCCCGTTCTACATCATGGACGAGGTGGAGGCGGCGCTTGACGACGCCAACCTTGGCCGCCTGTTGCAGATCTTCCAGGATCTGAGGGAGTCGTCGCAGCTCATCGTGATCACCCATCAGAAGCGCACGATGGAGATTGCGGATGCCCTCTACGGTGTCTCGATGCGGCAAGACGGTGTCAGTGCGGTTGTGGGTCAGCGTGTGGCCACGGAGGAGCGCTCGGCCTAGCCTCAGCGGCGCGTCGCGGCGAGCCTGGGCCCGGCTGCCTAGACTGACGCAGTGAACGAAATGCCGCCGGAAACGCAGCCAGATATGCAGCGCCAGCAGCGCCGGGTCGTGTGGGTGCTTGTTGCCGCGCAGATTATGGGCGGGCTGGGCATTGGGGCCACCGTTTCGGTGGGGGCGCTCCTCGCGGCACAGGTCTCGGGTTCTGACGCCTGGTCGGGGATGGCCTCGACAATGTCGACGCTGGGCGCCGCGATCTTGGCGTTACCGCTCGCACGGTACGCCGCAGCGCGCGGTCGCCGGGTGGCGCTTGCGACGGGGTCGGCGCTCGCAGCATCCTCTGCCGTTCTCCTGATTGTGGCGGCTGCCGTGCCGTCGTTTCCGCTGCTGCTGCTGGCGTTCGCCCTCGCCGGTGCCGGAGCTGCCACGAACCTGCAGGCTCGCTTCGCAGCGACAGATCTGGCCTCCCCCCGCCACCGCGGCCGCGATCTCTCGTTGGTCGTATGGTCGACGACGATCGGCTCGGTGCTCGGGCCCAATCTCATCGAGCCGGGGGAGGCGATCGGCTCCGCCCTGGGCATGCCGACTCTGACCGGCCCGTTCCTCTTTGCTCTCGGCGCTCAGATCATCACGGTGCTCGTCTACGCCGTCTTCTTGCGCCCCGACCCGCTTCTCACCGCTCGGGACGCGCTCGGCGCGACGACGAAGGAGCCGCCGCGCCTCGGCTTCTCCACCCTGCGGGTCAACCCGACGGCGCGTTTCGCCGTTGCGGCGGTCTCCCTCAGTCACGCCACCATGGTGGCGCTCATGGCGATGACTCCGGTTCACCTTTACGGGCATGGCGCGTCCCTCGCCATCGTGGGTTTCACGATCAGCTTGCATGTGGCGGGCATGTTCGCCTTGTCACCGGTGTTCGGTTGGCTCTCTGACCGGCTCGGGCGTCTCCCGGTGCTGCTGGGCGGTCAGGCGCTGCTTCTCGCCGCCCTCGTGACGGCATGGCTCGGCAGCGAGTCTGCCCCGCTTGTCGTTGTCAGCCTCGTGCTGCTCGGGCTCGGATGGTCGGCCTCCACGATCTCGGGGTCGGCGATGCTGGTCGATGCGGTGCCGGTCGGGGATAGGCCGGGTGTGCAGGGCGTCTCCGATCTACTCATGAACCTCGCCGGTGCTGCCGGCGGGGCGCTCGCCGGGCCGGTGCTCATCATGCTGGGCTACTCCGGTCTCGGCGCCGCCGCCATGCTTCTCGTGGCCATTGTGCTCGGCTGGGCTATCCTGCGATCGTCGAAGCGCGTCGTCGCCGCCTGAGGCCCGCGATGGCGTCAGCCAATCCGTTGGGTGCCGGGGTTCGTGACTCGCAGCCAGCGATAACCGTAGGGTTCGAGCGTGAGCTCCGCCGTTCCCTTGCTCGTCACAGCGGTGGCACCGTCATGCAGCAAATCGATCAAACGCGTGTCGTCATCACCGCCATCGACGGGGATCTCCAGGGTGAGGGATTCGGCGGCAAAGTTATGCAGCGCGATCATGCTCCCGAGGGGGCCGGTCACGCGATGCGCGAGCACGCTAGCGTGGGGTTGCTTGACGATGGTGAGTTCGCCCCATCCGATCTCCGGAGAGGTGCGGTACCTGCTGATCAGCAGCCGCATGAAGTGCAGCAGGGAATCGCGGTCGCGCACCTGCTCATCGGCATTGACGAACTCGGGGCCGTAGGCACCCTCAGTTACGGGGCCCGGCAGAGACCCTCGCCGTGCGGTCGAGAATCCGCCGTTCTTTGCGCTGCTCCACTGCATCGGTGTTCTCACCGAGTGACGACCTTCGGCATTGAGGTTCTCGCCCATGCCGATCTCTTCGCCGTAGAACAGCACGGGGGTGCCGGGCAGGGAGAACAGCAGGCTGTAGGCCATGCGGATGCGCCGCGGATCGCCCTCCAGCATGGGCGGCAGCCGGCGCACAATTCCGCGGCCGAATGCTTGCATCCGCTTCTCGGGTCCAAAGGCGGCGAACACCTCATCTCGCTCTGATTCGCTGAGCTTGTCGAGCGTGAGCTCGTCGTGGTTGCGGAGAAAGTTGGCCCATTGTGAGCGCAGGGCAATGTCGGGTCGTTTGGCGAGCATCCGGGCGAGGGGGCGCGCATCGCTCCGAGCGAGGGAGAGGTAGACGCGTTGCATGGATTCGAAGTCGAACTGCATGGTGAGTTCGTCGCCTTGGGGGCCGCCGAAGAACTTCACCTGATCCTTGTAGGGCAGGTTCACCTCTCCGAGAAGTACGGCGTCGCCCCTGCGTCGCTTGGCCATGTCGCTGAGTTCGCGCAGATAGACGTGCCCGTCGCCGTAGTCGTCGTCGGCGCCACCCTCGTCGGCGCGACCCTCGTCGTCGATGAAGAACGGCACCGCGTCGATGCGGAACCCCGACATTCCCATTTCAAGCCAAAAGCCGATCACCTTGCCAATCTCTTCTCGCACGCGGGGGTTCGCGACGTTCAGGTCGGGCTGGTGACGATAGAACCGGTGAAGGTAGTACTGGCCCGTGCGCTCGTCGAAGTTCCAGACCGAGTTTTCTTTGTCGGGAAAGATCGGCTCGGGGGCGCTCTTCGGCGGGGTATCCCTCCACACGTAGAAGTCTCGATAAGGAGAGGTGCGGCTCGAGCGAGCCGACACGAACCAGGGATGCTTCTCTGATGTGTGGTTCACGACCAGGTCGGCGATCACGCGCATCCCCCGGTCGCGTGCGGAGCGGATCACCTCGACAAGGTCGCCGAGAGAGCCGAAACGCTTGTCGACGCCATAGAAGTCAGAGACGTCGTAGCCGTCATCTTTGTCGGGGGTGGGATAAAACGGCATCAGCCAGATGCAGGTCACCCCTAGCTCGGCAAGGTAGTCCAGGCGGTGGGCGAGCCCGTCGAGGTCGCCCGTGCCGTCGCCGTTCCAATCCATAAAGGTCTCGACGTCGAGGCAATACACGACGGCGTTTTTCCACCACAGGTCGCTCGTGTCGGTGATTCTCATGCGACCACCTCGGGGGTTGCATCCGCCTTTGCCGTCACCGCTAGCCGGGGCAAGACGCGCTCGCCGAAGGCATCGATAAAGCTCCGCTGGTCGCTGCCCACCTGGTGTAGATACACCTCATCGAACCCGAGGGCGATGAACTCCTTCAGCTGATCGACATATTCACCAAGGTCGGAGGAAATGAGTACCGAGCCGCGAACGTCGTTGGGAGTCACATGCTTCGAGGCGATATCGAACGCTTCGACGCTATCGAGATCCCAGCACAGCGGGGGAGAAAACACATTGGTGCGCCATTGATCGTGAGCAATCTGCAGGGCCTCGTCTTCGGATGCCGCGTAGCTGACGTGGACCTGAAGCACGAGCGGCCCGGTGCCCCCGGCTCCGCGATAGGCCTCCACGACGTCGCGAAGAGCGTCAACAGACTGGTTCACCGTGGCGAGGCCGTCGGCCCATTCGGCGGCCCAGGCAGCGGTCTGAGGGCTGACGGCGGCGGCGAGCAGCGGCGGTGGAGTATCCGGTCTCGTCCAGAGGCGGGCCCGATCCACGGTGATATGGCCGTCGTGGCTGACTTCCTCGCCCGCCAGTAGGGCCCGCATGACCGCGACGCTCTCCTGCAGGCGCTCGTTGCGGTGCTCCTTGCGGGGCCAGGCATCGCCCGTGATGTGTTCGTTCATCGCCTCGCCGCTGCCGAGGGCGGCCCAAAATCGCCCGGGGAACATCGCTTCGAGAGTCCCCACCGCTTGCGCGATGATCGCGGGGTGATAGCGCTGCCCGGGAGCGTTCACGATGCCGATCGGCAACTCTGTGGCCTGCAACGCGGCCCCCAGCCACGACCAGGCAAAGCCCGAGTGGCCCTGTCGTTCACTCCACGGCGCGAAGTGATCGCTGCACATTGCTGCCGTGAAGCCAGCCTTCTCGGCGTGCTGCAGGGCGATCAGAAGGTCCTTCGGGTGTAGCTGTTCGTGCGAGGCATGCCAACCGATAACGGTCACAGGTGTATTCCCTTCGTCGGATGGCTGTGACGTAACCACGGCTCCCTGCGGAGTCCCTGTGCATCTCGACGAGCGGCCCGCCGCCGCGGAGTGGCCTAGTCGGCGAGGGCTTCGCGGTGCAGGGCGGCATAGCCGACGTAGCGCACGCCGTTCTCGCGCAGCCCAGCTCGTTCCTCATCGCTCAGCTCGCGGCGCACCTTAGCGGGCACACCAGCGACGAGTGACCCCGGCGGAATCACGGTGTCTTCAAGTACCACCGCGCCGGCCGCCACGAGCGAACCAGCCCCGATCACAGCGCGATTGAGCACCGTCGCGCTCATTCCAATCAGGCACTCGTCCTCGATCGTGCAGCCGTGCAGCACAGCGGCATGGCCAACACTCACGCCCTCGCCGATCGTGGTCGGCACGCCGGCGTCGCAGTGCACCGTCACGTTGTCTTGGAGGTTGCTGCGGGCGCCCAGCGAGATGCTGTCAACATCCGCCCTCAGCACCGTGCCATAGAAGACGCTGGACTCCTCGTGAAGGGTGACGTGCCCGATCAGGGTGGCGTTAGGGGCCACCCAGGCGGTGTCAGAAATGGTGGGAGTTGCCCCATTGATGGTCACGAGCAGCGGCGATGGTGTCATGACAGTTAAACTAGGTGCACCATGGCCACTTTTGGAAACCTCACCGACCGCCTCGCGGATACGTTTAAGAACCTGCGCGGCAAGGGCAAGCTGAGCCCCGCCGACATCGACGGAACCGTCCGCGAGATTCGCCGCGCCCTTCTCGACGCCGACGTAGCGCTGGATGTCGTCAAGCTCTTTACCGGCAACGTGCGCGAGCGCGCCCTCGGCGACGAGGTCAACAAGGCGCTGAACCCTGCCCAGCAGGTCGTGCAGATCGTCAACGAAGAGCTCATCGGCATCCTCGGCGGTGAACAGCGCCGGCTTCAGTTCGCCAAGAACCCGCCCACCGTCATCATGCTCGCTGGCCTCCAGGGTGCCGGAAAGACCACGCTGGCCGGCAAGCTCGCCAAGTGGCTCGCGGGCGAGGGCCACACCCCGCTTCTGGTCGCCGCAGACCTGCAGCGCCCCAACGCCGTCAACCAGCTCCAGGTTGTCGGTGAGCAGGCTGGCGTTCAGGTGTTCGCCCCCGAACCAGGCAACGGCGTCGGCAACCCCGTCAAGGTGTCGAAGGACGCCATCAAGTTCGCCAAGGACAAGCTCCACGACGTGGTCATCGTCGACACGGCCGGTCGTCTCGGCGTTGACGCCGACATGATGAAGCAGGCCGCAGACATCCGCAAGGCCGTAGACCCCGACGAGGTTCTCTTCGTCATCGACGCCATGATCGGTCAGGATGCTGTGGCTACCGCCAAGGCATTCCAGGAGGGCGTCGACTTCACGGGTGTAGTGCTCACCAAGCTTGACGGCGACGCGCGCGGTGGAGCGGCCCTTTCGGTCGCCTCCGTCACCGGTCGCCCCATCATCTTTGCCAGCACCGGTGAGGGGCTCGACGATTTCGAGCCGTTCCACCCGGAGCGCATGGCCAGCCGCATCCTCGACCTTGGTGACATCCTCACCCTCATCGAGCAGGCGCAGAAGAACTTCGATGAGGAGGAGTCGCGCAAGGTTGCGGAGAAGTTCGCCACCGACACCTTCACGCTCGAGGACTTCCTCGGCCAGATGCAGCAGATCAAGAAGATGGGCTCGCTCAAGTCGCTCATCGGCATGCTGCCCGGTGCGCGCGGCATGAAGGAGCAGCTCGACAACTTCGACGAGTCCGAGCTCACCCGCACCGAGGCGATCATCCAGTCGATGACGCGTGCGGAGCGTCAGAACCCCAAGCTGCTCAACGGTTCACGCCGCCTGCGCATTGCCAGGGGTTCCGGCACGAGCGTGACCGAGGTCAATGCTCTCGTGAACCGCTTCGAGCAGGCCGCCAAGATGATGAAGACCGTCGCCAAGGGCGGGGTGCCGCAGATTCCCGGAATGGGGCCGGTTCCCGGTGCCGGCTTCGGCGGAGGCCGAGGCAAGCAGCAGAAGGCCAAGAAGAAGGGCTCGAAGTCGGGCAACCCGGCCAAGCGTGCAGCGGAGAACGCGGCGCTTGCTTCGGGCGCATCCGCTCAGTCGGCTCCGGCCGGCTCCGGATTCGGCCTCGGCGGTGGCTCCGGTGCCGCGCCCACAGAAGAAGAGATGGCGGCTCTGCAGAAGATGCTGGGCGGCGGGCGCTAACCGTCTGCCACGCTCGGTGACGAACAAGTCACCAAAAACGTTGGGTGGTGTCTTGGTGAGGGCATCCCTAGCCTCGAGGCATGGGAAAACTCACTCTTGCGCTCGCGGCTGTTGTGGCGGTCGCCATGCTGTCGGGATGTGCACAGTCGAGCGGTGGCGCGCAAGTAGCAGCGGATTCGTCGTCAATCGCAACTGAATCGCGCCCGTCTGACCTTCCCTCCGCGCTTGGCCTCGTCAACCTGTGGCGAGTCAGCGGCGCGCCGGGTGAGAGCGACCAGACGTGGCTGCGCCTGGGGGCTGGTGACCTCCAGGTGTGGAGAGAGTGCGGCTATTTCTCGGGGGAGTGGGGAGCTGCCGGCAGCCGATTCGTCGGGTCGGCCATGATGGCGCACTCGCAAGGCTGCTGGGTCGAGAATCCGTCAGTCGAGTGGCTCCTCGACGTTACGGAGTTCGAGGCAAACGACGGCGGTTACGACCTCAAAGACTCGGAGGGAAACGTCGTTGCGTCTCTCAGCATCGACGGCGCTCCCGTGCCTTCTACTCCCGACGAGGAACTCGTCGCGGGTCCGCCAGAGATCACCGACGACGTGCGCGCGCACTTCAGCACACCGAAACTCCCTGATGGTGTGACTCCGGCAACACAAGTCGATCTTCAAGGCAAGTGGATTCCCGCAGTCGGAACGTTTGCGACAGATCCCCACGTGCACGTGTACAGCAATGGGCGGTGGGCCACAACCGATGGGTGTAACCGCATGGACGGCAGGATGCTCGTCGGCGCTGGTGGAACGACGTATTTTGAGGGTGGGCCGATGACGGCGATGGCGTGCGAGGGTGCACCAGTTCAGTCCTGGCTTTTCAAGGGTGCGGCCATGGGAACCACTTCTGCAGGCGACCTTGTGATTGTCGATCGTTCTGGCGAGGAGGTTGCCCGAATGGTGAGCGCCGATGGTGACCCCGTCGCCCACCAGTAGGGTGAGCCCATGAATGATCAGGAGCGTCTGGCCGGGTACATCGACGTGGGCCGTGAGGCCGTTGACGATTTCGTTGGCCTTCTGGAATCCCTGCCTGCCGAGGACTGGTCGGTTCCGACCGATCTGCCGGGGTGGGATGTGAAGGCGATCGCTTCACACGTGGCGCATCTTGAGTCGGTTCTGGCGGGCTTTTCGCAGCCGAATGTGGCCGTCGAGCCGAGCGAACACATGACGGCCATGACGTCCAGCTATACGGAACAGGGCGTCGCCGCGCGCCGTGAATCGACTCCGGCCGAGCTCATCGCAGAGATTCGTGAGGCGTCCGCGGCGCGGTTCGCCGAACTGGCGGCGAACCCTCCGACGGACGCCCAGGTCGTACCAGCCACGGGTGTTCCGCTCGAGTGGAGCTGGAATACCCTCCTGCGCAATCGCCCGCTAGACGTGTGGATGCATGAGCAGGATGTCCGCCGTGCCGTCGGGCTACCCGGCGGGATGGATGCAGCCGCCGCGGTGCACACGATCACGTACTACGCCGAGGGGCTCGGCTACATCGTGGCTAAGCGTGCTGCTGCGGCACCTGGAACGACGGTCGTGCTTGCGATCGACGGAGCCGACCCCATCGCGGTGGCCGTCACCGACGAGCGCAAGGGCGTCTTTCTTTCTGAGCTGCCGGGGGAGCCGACCGTGCGGCTTGAGCTGGATCCTGAATCCTTTGTCGTGCTCGTCGGCGGTCGGCGTGCCCCGCGGCACGGAGCAGTGCGAGTCAGCGGCGACGAGCAGCTCGCCTCTCGCATCCTGGCGAACCTCAACACCACCCCGTAGGGGCGTCGTCTAGGGTTTTGTCATGACCATCTCCCGCCCTATCCGCATCGGCGTCCAAATCGCACCGCAGCACGCTCGCTACGAACTCATCCGCGATGTTGCCGCGGAACTTGAGCAGATGGGCGCGGACATCCTCTTCAATTGGGATCACTTCTTCCCACTGTCGGGGGAGCGGGACGGGCTCCACTTTGAGTCGTGGAGCATGCTCGCGGCGCTCGCCGAGCAGACGTCGTCAGTCGAGCTGGGCTCGCTCGTTAACTGCAATAGCTATCGCAACCCCAACCTTCAGGCCGATATGGCCCGCACGATCGACCACATCAGCGCCAAGGGCGGCGTCGGCCGCTTTATCTTCGGCACGGGGGCGGGATGGTTCGAGCGCGACTACGACGAATACGGCTACGAATTCGGCACCCCCGGAACCCGCATCGCGGCGCTCGCCCGCGATCTTCCGATCATTCGCGACCGATGGACCAAGCTCAACCCGGCCCCCACGCGCCAGATTCCCATCCTGATCGGGGGCGGCGGGGAGAAGAAGACCCTGCGCATCGTCGCGGAGCATGCCGATATCTGGCACAGCTTTTCGGATGCGGCGACGCTGGAGCGCAAGCTCGGCATCCTTGCCCAGCATGGCGAGGCGGTGGGCCGCGACACCTCGGAGATCGAGGTGTCGACCGAGGTGCGCAGCATCAGCCACGAGGACGCCGACGAATTGGTCGGTCTGGGCGCGACGCTGTTCACGATTGGGCTCTCCGGCCCGTCCTATGACCTCGAGAAGGTGCGGGACTGGCTCGCGTGGCGCGACGAGCAGAACGCTGCACGAGTTTCTGCCGAGTAGCGACGAGCTTCTGCCGTTTTCCTCTGTGCTCCGCCCCTGAATTGGTCGGTGTCGGCGGCGGCGGTTAGCGTTGCGTCATGAGCACTTCGGCGAGCGGGCAGGCTGTTTCGGTTGAGCCCTCGGGCGGCACCGAGCCGCGCACTCGCGTGGTCGTGGCGATCATCGTCACTCTTCTGGCCTGGGCGAGCGCCTTTGTGGTCATCCGCTATGTCGGTGCCGACTTTTCTGGCGGAGCGCTAGCGCTCGGGCGGCTCGCCGTTGGCACCGCCGTGCTTGGCCTGCTCATGATCGGCAAGAGCTGGGTCAGGATGTCGCGGCGGGATTGGTTGATCGTCGTCATCATCGGCCTCAGCTGGTTTGGGGTCTACAACGTCGCGCTCAACATCGCCGAGCAGACGCTCGACGCCGGAACGACCGCGATGATCGTGAACATCGGCCCGATCCTCATTGCGCTCGGAGCAGGCTTATTCCTGGGCGAGGGAATCCCGCGCTGGCTGGTCATCGGAGCTCTGGTGGCGTTTGCGGGCGTTGCCCTCATCGGAATCGGCTCTGGTTCGCAGTTCATCGGCAACGGCGTTGGCATCGCGTGGGCGCTGCTCGCCGCCGTCACTTATGCCACCGGGGTTCTCTTTCAAAAGCCGCTATTGCGCACGCTGCCGGGCATCCAAATCACCTTCTTGGCCTGCGCGATCGGCGCCGTGGCGTGCCTGCCCTTCTCGGGCACGTTAGTTGGGGAGCTTGCGGCAGCGCCCCCGATGTCGATTGCGGGAGTCGTCTATCTCGGGGCGGTTCCCACCGCGATCGCGTTCAGCACGTGGGCTTATGCCCTCACCCGCATGCCGGCGGGGCGGCTTGGGGTCACGACATATATCGTTCCCGCGCTGGTTATTCTCTTCGGCTTTTTGTTTCTCGGCGAGGTGCCCACCGTGGTCGCTATTGCCGGGGGCGTCGTCTGCCTCGTGGGCGTTGCCCTCAGCAGGCGCAGCCCCCGCAAAGGGTCCGTTGCGGTGACGACGGCCGAGGATGTTGCGTCGCGGTGAGCGCGCTGCTCGAATCTCTGGCAGAATAGAGCGTTGAGCCTGTGTCGTCCGACCCTCTAATCAGATGACACTTGCTTCCTTAGACCTTTCTGGCCGAGTGTGCCCCCACGCTCACGGCTGTCAGTTCGCTCCCATATCTAGAAACACAGGAGAATTGTGGCTGTAAAGATTCGTTTGAAGCGCATGGGCAAGATCCGTGCACCCTACTACCGCATCGTCGTTGCCGACTCGCGCACCAAGCGCGACGGCCGCGTGATCGAGGAGATCGGCAAGTACCACCCGACCGAGGAGCCGTCGTTCATCGACGTCAACTCCGAGCGTGCTCAGTACTGGCTCAGCGTCGGCGCACAGCCGACCGAGCAGGTTGCCGCCATCCTCAAGCTCACGGGCGACTGGGGCAAGTTCAAGGGCGACAAGAACGCCGTCTCGACCGTCAAGGTCGCCGAGCCCAAGGCTGCTTTCGTCGCCGACGACAAGAAGAAGCCTGTTCTCAAGCCCAAGGCTGCTGCTCCTGCCAAGAAGGACGAAGCTCCTGCTGAGGCTCCGGTCGACGAGACCGCAGCTGACGAGACTCCGGCCGAGGCATAGTCCATTGCTCGCAGCCGCTCTAGAACACCTGGTCAAGGGGATCGTTGATCACCCTGACGAGGTCGCAGTCGATGCCCGCAGCACCCCGCGTGGCGAGGTCCTTGAGGTGCGCGTGCACCCCGAAGACCTCGGCCGGGTGATCGGTCGCGCCGGTCGCACCGCCAAGGCCCTCCGCACCCTTGTCTCGGCTCTCGCCGATGGCAAGAAGGTGCGCGTCGATGTGGTTGATACCGATTTCTAGATCAGCAGAACCAGACAAGACCCAGCTTCGGGTCGGTCGCCTCACCAAAGCCCATGGGCTTAAGGGAGCGATCAAGATCGAGCTGTACACGGATGACCCGGCACGACGTTTCGTGCCGGGCGCCGTGTTCACCCTTCAAGTCCCCACGTCGTCGCCCTGGCACGGTAAGACCATCGAGCTCATTGAGCTCAAGTGGTACAACTCGCACCCTGTCGCGTTCTTCAAGGACGTGCCAGACCGCAGCACGGCCGAGTCGCTGATCAAAGCGATCCTCTGGATCGACCACGATCTCGCGGAGACCTCCGACGAAGAGGATGCGTGGTTTGACCACCACCTCGTAGGACTGGCTGTCATGCGCGACGGAGTCAAGGTGGGCACCATCACGCTGGTCGATCATCTCCCCGCGCAGGATCTCCTGCACGTCGAGACGCCCAACGGCGAGGTGCTCGTTCCCTTCGTCAAGGCCATCGTGCCTGTCGTTGACGTCGCTGGGGGAACCGTCACGGTCACCCCGCCGGCGGGCCTTTTCGAGGAACTCCCCGAGGAGCCGGCCGCAGAAGCGGAAGCAGAAGCGGAAGCAGATGCAGAAGCGGGAGCGGAAGCGGATGCAGAAGCAGATGCTCAGGCCGACGTTACTGCTGAGCCGAACGACGACACGACGACCAACTAGTCACTCGTGATCTCCTCGTCTTAGACGAGCGGGATCCCGCGTCTCATGCGCCTGCGCGCATCCGCCAGAATCCAGTTGAATGGAAACTTGCGGATGAGCGCAGGCGTTCGACGGTTAAGGGCGGCCATGGCGGCGACCCAGCGATCAAAGCGGCGTTGTGATGCCTCGCTCCACGGCATCCCTAGTTCGTTTCTAACCTCCTGCGGCAGGTAACCGAGCGTGAGAAAGCGGTTGAGCGGGCCAGCGATCTGGCGCAGAGGCGTGGGGAGGAACGCCATCCGCGCGATGCCGTGCAAATACTCCCGGGTGAGGTCGTCCATGCGAATGTTGGCCAGTTGCGTGCGCCAATAGCGCTCGAACTCAGCGCGATGTGCTGGCCACATCTCCGCCGGCACTTGTAGCGTTGTGCCTAGCGCGGCTCCGCGGCGATAGAACTCGTCGTCGGGTTCTCTCTGGTGGTTCATGCGCCGGTAGACGTCTTCTGCGCCCCAATAGAGGCAGGCCGCGACCCACATCTGCAGATCGCGGTCGAAGGCGTTGTAGCTCACGGGGTCGTTCTCCGATGAGCGAACCCGGGCGTGCACACGATTGATCTGCCGTCGTAGCTCGGCGCGCTCCTCGACCGTGCCGGCGCTCGCGATCGCTAGATACGTCAGGGTTGTCCTGGTGCGCTTGAACGGATGCCGGTCGATCCTGCCGCTCTCGACGGTGCTGCGCGCTACACCGTGCCCGACGGGGAGCATGGCGAGCTGCATAATGACGTTTGCGCTGCCCGCAGTGAGGGCGATTCCGTCGTGGAGGCCGGATTTCGCCGAGTTCTGATCCGATCTGGTCACGGTGTTCAGTGTGCATCACGAGGGCTGAGTGTGTGATCTGCGCGTCCGTCGCAGAGGTGCGCCGAGGTCCTCACGGTCGACTCATGCTAAGCTCACAGATGCTGTCGCTTATACCATGCGGCGAGCTAATTTGGCAATAGTGTCGCGCAAACTTCCTTGTGACTGGCCAGATAACGACCCTGACTCCCGATCCGGCGGTAGGCGCTTTCGCCTGCCCATATGCCCGGACCGGTGTGTCTCGCGGCCTCGAGCCGGAGAGAAAAAGGTCGAAAGACCGGAGAGTATCCATGCAGAAGCGAATCGCAATTATCGGAGCAGGACCCAGCGGGATGGCGCAGTTGCGCGCCTTCGAAGCCGCTCGCAGTGCAGGCAGGGAGATCCCCGAGATCGTCTGCTTCGAGAAGCAAGACGACTGGGGCGGACAATGGAACTACAGCTGGCGCACCGGAATCGACAGCTACGGCGAGCCTGTGCACTCCAGCATGTATCGCAACCTGTGGTCGAACGGCCCCAAAGAGGCTCTGGAGTTTGCGGACTACTCATTCGACGAGCATTTCGGCCGCCCTATTTCGTCTTACCCGCCGCGCGAGGTGCTGTGGGATTACATCAGCGGTCGCGCAGAGCAGAGCAATGTGCGCCAGTACGTCCGTTTCTCCACTGCGGTGAGGTGGGTGGAGTTCAGTGAAGAGACACAGACCTTCTTTGTCACGGTAGAAGACCTTGCCGAGAAGACAACCGAGACCACGGAGTTCGACAACGTCGTCGTCGGTTCCGGTCACTTCTGTGTGCCAAACGTTCCGTCGTTCCCGGGCATTGAGACCTACACGGGCAGCCTGCGTCACGCCCACGACTTTAGGGGGGCGGAGGCACTCGCAGGCAAGGACGTGCTTCTCGTCGGCGCTAGTTACTCGGCCGAGGACATCGGCGTGCAGGCCCACAAGATGGGAGCGCGCTCGGTGACCATCAGCTACCGTTCGCAGCCCATGGGTTTCGACTGGCCAGAGGGCATGGAAGAGGTGCCGCAGGTCGACCACTTCGATGGCGATACCGCGTACTTCATCAACGGGCAGTCTCGTCGGTTCGACGCTGTCGTTCTCTGCACGGGCTACCTGCACCACTATCCATTCCTGCCGGCGGATGTTGCCCTTGATTCCCCCAACAACCTCTACCCGGACGCCCTGTACCGAGGGGTCGCCTCTGAAGCGAACAACAAGCTCTTCTATCTCGGTGCGCAGGACCAGTGGTTCACGTTCAACATGTTCGACGCGCAGGCGTGGTTCGTTCGCGACGTGATTCTCGGCGATGTCGTGCTTCCGGATGCTTCACAGCAGCGCGCGAATATGGACGAATGGCTTACCCGTTTCGGTGCGCTCGCCACTACAGCGGATGAGGTGCGCTTTCAGGCGGACTACATCCGCGATCTCATCGAGGCTACGGACTACCCCATGTTCGACCTCGACGAGGTCGTGCGCATCTTTCTCGAATGGAAGCACGATAAGCAGGCGGACATCCTGACCTATCGCGATCAGGTGTACTCCTCTGTGATGACCGGCACGATGGCGATCGTGCATCACACCCCGTGGCTCGAGGAGCTCGACGACAGCGCCGAGCGTTACCTCGCCGCCGAGGCGCCCGACCTGAGCGAGAAGTCGGCAGCCTAGGTTCTCAAGCTCGAACGCCGCGCCCGGTCGGGGAATCGTCAACGACCGGGCGCAGCTGTATCTCAGGCACTTGATACGGCATAGAAACATTGCGGGGTGATGGCCGAAACACACCGCTCGTAGCGTCGTCTGCATGGATGGGCGGCGTGATTGTGGCTTCACCGTCACCGCAGCGCGCGGCAGGGTGCCGTTATGGCGGTGACTCTGGTCGCGGTATCCCTGCCGCCGCTCACTCGTTCGCCATCGCCGCTCGGGGTCGAAGCCGTCACACAGTTTCTTGAGCGAGTCGCTGACGCTGCTCCCGATGTTCGGGTCCTGTCGGTGACCCTCGATGAGCTCATGGTCGCCACCGAGGCTGCCCCCGATGGCGAGTTCGTCTCCCGTAGCGCGACGGCATCCCGCCGATGGGTCCCGAATGCGTCGTCAGGATCCGATTCCGCGCGAATGTTGGACCCGTCAGCGGTGTGGGACCCCTCAGCGGATGGCGCCGACGGGTGCGTCATCGTGCCCCTTGCGCTCTCGTGCACGCCCCACGACGCCGCTGCTCTTCTGGCCGCCGCGCGAGTTTTCTCGGGAGTCACCCCATCCGTTGTCGCGCAACCGTGGGGGCCAGACGGACGGGTCGTGGACGCCCTCATCGACAGGCTCCTCGGTGTGGGGCTGCGCGCATCCGATCGGGTCGTCTTGGATTGCGTTGAGGCATCCGATCTCGGGGTTGCCGATGCCCTTGCGACGGGAAGCATGCTCAGCAGCTCGCTCGGTATCGCCGTGGCGCTGGGGTTCAGTGACACTGCTCCAGCGGCGCCGAGCGACGTGCAGATTGTCAGTACCGAGGATGCGATCGCCCGCGAACGCGCCCAATCGCCGGGTTCCCGGGTGATCGTCAGTAGCTATTCACTGACCGGCAATGCGGCCGCAAGTGCACAAGCATCCGCGGCCGAGCGTGTGGCTCCGCCTCTGCTGGCAGCGGATGAGGGGCCACCACAGTCGCTCGTTGATTTGCTCCTCGAGCGCTTTTATGACGCAGCCGATCAGCTGGACAAGGCGAGATTAGAGGCGGTGGTCTCAGAACCGCCCCTTGGCCTTGCGTAGACTCTCGGGGTGCGCATCGACATCGTCACGATCTTTCCCGAGTTCTTCTCTGTGCTCGACGTCTCCCTGCTCGGCAAGGCCCGCACGTCGGGGCTCATCGATCTCGGGGTGCACGACCTGCGTGACTTCACGCACGATCGGCACCGCACGGTCGACGACACGCCCTATGGCGGCGGCGCCGGAATGGTGATGAAGCCGGAGCCCTGGGGCGAGGCTCTCGACAGCATCATCGACCCGGCCGAGCACGCTCCCACCGTCATCTTTCCGTCACCGGCCGGCCGCGTTTTCACGCAGGCCATGGCCAGGGAACTTGCCGAGCATCCCCATCTGGTCTTCGGATGCGGTCGCTACGAGGGCATCGATCAGCGTGTCGTCGACTACGCCGCTACCAAGGCCGAGGTTCGCCTCGTAAGCCTCGGCGACTATGTCCTCAACGGGGGAGAGGTCGCCACGATGGCCATGATCGAGGCCATCGGTCGGCTCATTCCTGGCGTTGTCGGCAACCCAGAGAGCCTCGTCGAAGAGAGCCACGAGGGCGGGCTGCTCGAGTACCCGAGCTACACCAAGCCTGCGGTATGGCGCGAACGTGAGGTGCCGCCTGTGCTCCTGAGGGGCAACCACGCTGCGATTGCGCGGTGGCGCCATGAGCAGCAGATCGAACGCACCCGCAGCGTGCGGCCCGAACTGCTGCCGCCACCGGCGCTCGACTAACCGCGTTCGGCGGGCGTCCA